>LUZZ01000183.1 GCA_001603845.1 Syntrophobacterales bacterium Delta_01
CATCCCCAAGGACCAACTGCTCGGGAAACCGGGCGAAGGGTTCAGGCAAATGCTCACCACGCTCGACGGCGGACGGATCGGAATCGCCTCCCAGGCCCTCGGCATCGGCCGTGCCGTTCTCGAAGGCTCCATCGACTACAGCAAGACCCGCGAGCAGTTCAACCAGCCGATCGCTAACTTCCAGGCCATCCAGTGGAAACTCTCCGACATGGCTACCCAGCTCGACGCGGCGGAACTGCTGATCCTTCGCGCCGCGTGGCTCGAAGACAACAAGAAGCCCTACGAAAAAGAGGCCGCCATGGCGAAGCTGTACGCTTCCGACGCCGCGATGGCCGCCGCGATCGAGGGCGTGCAGATCCTGGGCGGGTACGGCTACTGCCGGGAATACCCCATGGAACGGCACATGCGCGACGCCAAGATCTGCCAGATCTACGAAGGCACCAACGAAATCATGCGCCTGGTGATCGCCCGAAACGTTCTCAAGCACCGATAAGCCGAATTGATTAAAACCGGCCGGGCGGGCCGCCCTTCTCCGCCCGGCCTCCGCACAAACGCGCAAAAATAAACGAGCCGGACGGCGGCCCGCCCGGCTCGATATAAAGGGTCCAGTCTTCGGTGTTTAATTAAGACTGGTCGATTTAGCAAACTTGATTTTCCCCTCGGGCGAGTTCGAGGGAACCCGGTCCCGAGTCTCCAGCCGGCTGTCGTCGTCCACGCACGAGACCACCTCGCCACGCTTCACAAAGTTCAAATCGTCCAGCTTGTCACTGGGGCAAAGATGCCTTCGCCCGTCTTCGCCTTTAGCCCAAATCAGGGTATCCGGTTTCATTTCGCTACCTCCTACCCGAATAAAGTTTCGTAGAACGTTGAGTGGAGGATAATCATTCCGAACACGAAATCAAATGCGTGGGCGGGTGGCGGGTGACGGATATCGGATGGCGGAGAACAGAGGACCGACGTCCGGAATCAGGCGGGGCACGGAAAACGGGTAACGGGTGACGAGTGGCCCGGATACTCACTATCCGGGTGCGAAGCAGAAGAGGTTGAAAAAGGAAGCTTTATTTTGACATTATAACTGTTTGCGGCCAACTTCCCGACGGCATTCTTTACACTATTGAGTTTCATCGCAGTCCTCTTGCGCTCACGCGCCCGGATATCAATCCGGGCCACCCGCCTTACTTTCTCTGAACGTTGAACAAAGTACCTCGGAGTCCCCTAAAATCAGCCGGTAGGCCACAGGTCTGTTTCAAATGTTTAAAATCTTCGGCAACATATCCATTAAGGAAGACGGCATTACCGGGCCTTGGAAAGCCTTACGAGCATGTCAAAATATGGGAGACGTAGAAGAATCCCAAACACCTCATGACAGATTTCGGAGGCGACTTTGGCAATGTAGTTTGAGCCAGAAATTGCGTGTGGTGGGCCAATCGGGGTTGTACCGAGCACATGTAGAACGTTTTCCGCATTCTGGCGTCCAACTCTGATGAGGCGTTCCAGTGCAACCAAAAAATCCCGTTCGAACTGATAAAGGCTTCGTTCCCTTTGTACCTGCTCAATACGCGCAGAAAAGGTTAAATAGCCGCAACAAAATAGAAATGTGAAATTTCCCATCGCCTTGGCTGAAAGCAAGTGCAACCAGATATCCGTTGCGATCCGCTTTTGCGTGGCAATCACAAATCCAGTAATCGGAAACGAACCTCCTACTTTTTCAATATCTTTGACGTACTCATCGAAGATAATGGACAGATTTTCCGGCTTGTTCATCTCATGGTTTGAGAGCTGGTGCTTATGAAAAATGTCTCTGAAAATTTGAACTCCTGGAGCGCTCATCATGCGGTTAATCACTTGCCTTACTTTTTCCACGTTCTCTTGGCTTGTTCCAAATTCTCTCTTCAAAACCTCCTCTCTCAAAACTGACAAGAAATACTCAAGCTTCTGCCCTCTGGACACATTATTCTCTTTATCCTGGTCTTGAGTGCTTATAGACTTAACACGCAGTTCGCAATCGTCCGCGAATGACTTAGATGCTTCATAGTGGGAAAGATAATGAATAGTGGGAGGCGGCTCGTTTCTTTCTACCTTGAATATTGGTTCTCTGCAAATCGGACATACTATTTGAAAACTTTTGCAGTCTGTATAGCTGATAGATTTGGCATTGATGTATTCACCCAGAAGCATACTGTATCCAGTTTTCATGCGACATCCTCAAAACAGCTCATCTAAGTTTAAGATAGTAACTGAGTACCTTATCAAGATTCTTAGACTTGGCTAAATAATGATAGCTGGAGTCATATAAGCTTAGTAGAGGTATGAAAGCAGAAACTATGTGTTCCAATTTAGCATCTTCATATACGGAATGGTAAATAGAGAAGCTATTTTCGGGATCATCTTGAGGTAGGTATGATTC
>LUZZ01000184.1 GCA_001603845.1 Syntrophobacterales bacterium Delta_01
AGGATATATAAATGTGCATATATACTCGGGTCTTCTCTCCAACCAACACTTTTCACAAGGAGGCCGTTATGACCATTCGAGTGTTAATTGAAAGGGAGGTTGAGCCAGGCCAGGAAGTCAGACTCCAGCAGGTCCTTACCCAGTCCAGGATCAAGGCGATGAAGGCCAAGGGTTACATCTCGGGCGAAACCCTGAGGGCTTTCGACAACCCCAACAGGTTCCTGGTGATCAGCAACTGGAGTTCGGCCGACGACTGGAAAGCGTGGGAAAAGGACCCCGAACGCGCCAAACTTCATAACGAAATGGCGCCCCTGCTCATCGGCAAGGAAAAATGCACTATCTACACACATTTCTAGCTGGTCCGCCGCATTCGCGCCTGCAGCCGGAACCATCTTAGATTCCGCGCCCTATTCCCGAAGTGCCCGGTGGGCACGGCAGGGCTGTGCCCACCCCTAAATTTTCTTCCCGCCCGCGCCGGTCAAGACCCGCAAATGCACAGTACCGGCATCCCCGGCGCCTGCGGCATTACTCCACTCCGCGCTGCACCTTGTAGACGCCCCGTTCGTTCCTGAGGGCCGCCATTACCCGCTGCAGGTGCTTCGAATCCTTCACCTCGATGCGCAGTCGGCACACGCTGGACTTATCCGCCTGGGGATCCACCTGCAGACTGATGACGTTGACGTCCATCTGCCCCAGGACGCCGTTGAGCGCCGCCAGTATTCCCTTTTCGCCGGAATGGACGATGCGGATGTCCACGGGAAAGAGCTGTTCCTTGCCCGAATCCCACTGCACTTCGATGATCCGGCTCGCATCCCCCCGCTCCAGGTTTTTGCACGTTACCCGGTGGGCGGTTATCCCGCGCCCGCGGGTTATGTAGCCCAGGATCGGCTCGCCGGGCACCGGGTTGCAGCAGTGGGCCATGCGGATCAGGACGTCGTCCACTCCCTTCACCTTCACCCCGTCTTTGGCCGGGTGGGCCTTGCGCTTTTCGACGAGGATTTCGTCCTTGTGATGCTCCTCTTCCGCGGGAAGCGCCGTCAGCTTTCCCACTACCTGGAAGGCGGTGATCTTGTGGAACCCGATGGAAGCCAGGAGGTCGTCTACGGACCGGAGCGAAAAGGCCTTGGCCACTTCCTGGAGTTCGGGCGAGTTGAGATACGTGTTGAAGTTGAGGCCTTTTTTGCGGAATTCCCGTTCGCAGATTTCCCGTCCCAGGGCGATGGAGCGCTCTCTTTCCTCGGTTTTGAACCAGTGCTTGATCCGGCTGATCGCCTTGGAGGACTTGACCTGTTTGAGCCAGTCCTTGCTGGGCCGGTGGTTCGCTGCGGTGAGGATCTCGATGGTGTCCCCGTTTTGGAGTTCATACCGGAGCGGGACCAGCTTGCCGTTTACCCTCGCTCCCACGCACCGGTGCCCTACCTCCGTGTGTACTTCGTAGGCGAAGTCCACGGGGGTCGCGCCCTTGGGAAACGACTTGACCTCCCCGTTGGGGGTGAAAACGTAGACCTCGTCGGGGTAGAAATCCACCTTGACGGCCTCGATGAACGCCTTGGGATCGCTCCAGTCCTTGCTCAGCTCCATCAGGTGCCGCAGCCACGAAAAGTGCATCGTCTCCTGCGGATCGATCTCGGCCGACATCTTCCCTTCTTTGTAAAGCCAGTGGGCGGCGATGCCCTCGCTGGCGATCCGGTCCATTTCCTCGGTGCGGATCTGCACCTCCATGGGCTCCCGGTAAGGCCCCACCACCGTGGTGTGCAGGGACTGGTACATGTTGGACTTGGGCTTTACGATGTAGTCCTTGTACCTGCCCTCGACCGGTTCCCAGAGCGCGTGGATGAGCGCCAGGGTCTCGTAGCAGGACTTGACCGAATCCACGATGACGCGAAACGCCATCAGGTCGTAGACGCGCGTCAGATCGAGTTTCTGGCGCTCCATCTTGAGGTGGATGCTGTACAGGTGCTTGGGACGGCCGTAAATCCGGCCGCTGAGTCCGTATTCCGCCATGCGGGCGGTCAGGATCTGCCGGATCTCCTCGACGTAGCGCCGCCGGTCTTCTTCGGTCTTGGCAAGCCCCGTGGCGATTTCTTCGTACTGTTTGGGATGGAGGCACCGGAACGCCAGGTCTTCCAGCTCGTGCTTCATCCACTCGATGCCCAGCCTGCCGGCCAGGGGGGCGTAAATGTCGATGATCTCCTGGCCTTCCTTTTTGCCGGAGTCGTCCCTGCGGGAGGCGGCGCTGCGGATGCCCTCCAGCCGGTCGGCAAGCTTTACCAGCACCACCCGGATGTCCGGAGAAATGGCCAGGATCATCTTGCGGATGTATTCCGCCTGGCGCTCCTTGCGGCTGCCGTAGGCGATCTGGGTGAGCTTGCTCACGCCCGTGAGCACCTTCAGGACTTCGGGGCCGAACAGCGCATCGACGTCTTCGGCGCTGATGAGCTTTCGTTCGAAGCTGTCGTGAAGAAGGCCGGCGGTGATGCTCTCCTCGTCCAGGCGCATTCCGGCAAGGATTCCCGCCGTGGAAAGCGGGTGGTTCAGGTACGGCTCGTCCGACGACATGCTCCTGCCCCGGTACGCTTTTGCCGTGAAGACATAAGCCTTCTCCAGAAGCAGTATGTTCGCATTGGGATGGTAGCCCAGCACCTGGTCCAGGAGTTCGAAGAAACGTACCATGTGCATCCCGCCGGAAAGTTAAGTCGGCACCCGGAAGCAATTCCATCGGCAAACACGGCGGAGACACCCCGCCCCTGTCGCCTTTCCGGGCAAAACCCGAACGATTCGCCGTCACGAGAGAAGTCCGACTCTCGCTAAGCCAGTTTTTCCCCCGTCATCTTTTCCACCTCGGATATCAGCCGGCCGAGCAGTTCCCCCTGGGGCACCTTTTCCACCCGCTCGCCCCTTTTGAACAGGATGCCGGAATCTCTTCCGCCCGCGATTCCGACGTCGGCCTCCCGCGCCTCGCCGGGGCCGTTCACCACGCATCCCATGATAGCCACTTTGAGGGGCGTTTTCACTTTTTGGAGCAGTGCTTCGGCCTTTTCCACCAGCGGGATCAGGTCGATTTCCGTCCGCCCGCAGGTGGGGCAGCTCACCAGTTCGACGCCCCGTTCCCGGAGCTTGAGCGCCCGCAGGATAGACCAGGCGACCGACATTTCCCGCACCGGGTCGGCGGTAAGCGACACCCGCATGGTGTCGCCTATCCCCTCGAACAGGAGCAGCCCGATCCCCAGGGCCGATTTCACCGCCCCTCCGACCACCGTTCCCGCCTCGGTCACCCCCAAGTGGAAGGGGTAGTCGGTCTTGCCGGCCAGCAGCCTGTACGAAGCGATGGTGTCCAGCACGTCGGACGACTTGAGGGATATCTTCAGCAGCTCGAAGCCGTTGTCCTCGAAAAACCGTATGTGGCGAAGCGCGCTCTCGACCATCGCCTCCGGGCCGGGACGGCCGTACTTCGCCAGCAGGTCCTTTTCCACCGACCCGCTGTTGACGCCGATCCGCACCGGTGCCTCCCGTTCCCTGGCCGCCTGGATCACTTTTTTCAGCTTGTCGGGGCCGCCGATGTTTCCGGGATTGATTCTCACGGCGTCCGCTCCCGACTCCAGGGCGGCGGTCGCCAGCCGGTGGTCGAAGTGTATGTCCGCGATCAGCGGAATGCGGATGGACTTCTTAATGTCCGCGAACCTGTCCGCGGCCTCCCGGTCGAGCACCGCCACCCGCACGATCTCGCAACCTGCGTCCTCCATCCGCTTTATCTGGTCCACGGTGGCCCGCCAGTCGCGGGTGTCCGTGTTGGTCATCGATTGAACGGAAACCGGCGCACCGCCTCCGATCGGGACGTCCCCGATGCGGATCTGCCGGCTCACCCGGCGCTTTATCTGTTCCAAGGCATCCTCCAAGGCAAAAACCGAAAATCCCGGCGGCATCCGGCGCGCACTCCGCCGTCGAAACCGCGCTCCATATCCGCCGAATTTTGATTTTACAGGAATTGCGCCGCGATTCCAATCTTCACTCGTCCTTTCGGCCTTTCTCCCACCATTCGTCATGGCCCTTGAACCACCAGTCCGTGGAATCGGTCATCAGGATCTGTTCGGCGATCACCTTGCCGATGGTGGTTCGGAGGCGCTGCCGGGCGAAGTGGATCCACTTTGCGGCGTAATTGTTGCCTAGGTCGTTTTGTTCCTTCAATTCGAGGATGAGGTCGAGCTGGTCCGCATCGTGGGCAAGCCGGGCCTCGGGGGTCTGTTCGTGCCGGTACTCGTGCAGCAGGGCCTTCAGTTCGTCGCCGAAAGGGAGCGCATCGGCAAGGTCGTCCACCGCCCCGCCCTCATCCACGGTTACATACCGCTTGTTGACGTAGTTCTGGTCGCCCGTGCGCGCCTCGGGAACGTCGTGAAACAGGCACAGGCAGACGACCTTGAACGGGTCCAGATTTTTTTTGGAAAGGCGGGCCAGGGTGAACCCGATCATCGCCACGCGAAAGGAATGGTCGGCGACCGATTCACGCCCCGAGCCCAGAAACTGGTACCCGGAGCGGGGGGTTTTCTTGAGCATCCCCAGCTCGAAGAAAAAATTTACAATTTTGTGATAGTCCAAAGAAATCTCCTTGTAAATCCACTGATTTGCATTCGCGGACCCGGACGCACCCGCGGCACCCCGAAAGGGCTTTGAAGATTTTGTCTTTTAAAGCCCAGTTAATATTGCTATATGTTTCAGGAAATCAAGACAATTAACCCATTGTTCCCGGCAACTCTTCCCGTGGAGGACAATTGGAATACATGGACAAACATACACTTTCGGTACTGGTCGAAAACGCCCCTGGTGTCCTGACCAGGGTGGCCGGCCTGTTCGCGCGGCGGGGATTCAACATCGACAGCCTTGCGGTGGGCCGCACCGACCAAGACGACGTATCCCGCATGACGATCGTGGTAGAGGGCGACAAGCAGTTGATCGAGCAGGTCACCAAGCAGCTCCACAAGCTCATCGACGTCATCAAGATCAGCAACATCACCGAAGACGAATACGTCGACCGCGAACTGGTCATGATCAAGGTGGCGGCGGAACCTCACCAGCGAGTTGAAATCATAAACATCGCCGGCGTTTTCAGGGCCCGGGTGGTCGACCTGGGCCGAAAAACCATGACGTTCGAATGTACCGGCACCGAAGGCAAAATCAACGCCCTTGAAGAATCGCTGCGCCCCTACGGTATAAAGGAACTGGTACGCACCGGCAAGATAGCGATGCTGCGAGGCAGCCGGTTCGTAAGCGTAGGCGGCACCTGGTCCAAGGAGGACGAGGAAGCCTAGGGCCGCGGGTCGTAAGCCCCGGCCGTCGCCGGTTCGAGGCGGCCGGAAGGTTTCCGGCGCCTCCCGGAAAAGTATCCTCCGACTCCCGGGCCGATTGCCGACCGCCGCGCCGTTTTATTGCGCCATAAAGCATCCGGAGGTGTTTGCGTGGAAATGACAGTTGGCGAAGCACTGATCCAGTGCCTCGAAAAAGAAAACGTGGAGGTGATTTTCGGCTACCCCGGCGGGGCCATTCTGCCGGTCTACGATTCCCTCTACAGCTCGAAAATAAGACACGTGCTGGTGCGCCACGAACAGGGCGCGGTCCATGCCGCCGACGGCTACGCCAGGGTAACCGGAAAGGTGGGCGTCGCGATGGCCACCTCCGGCCCCGGAGCCACCAACCTGGTGACCGGCATCGCCAACGCCTACATGGACTCCATTCCCCTGGTGTGCTTCACGGGCCAGGTCTCCACCCTCCAGATCGGCACGGACGCCTTCCAGGAAGTGGACATCACCGGCATCACGCTGCCCGTCACCAAGCACAACTACCTGGTCAAGGACCCGGCGAAGCTGCCGACCATAGTCAAAAACGCCTTCCACATCGCCTCGACCGGAAGGCCGGGCCCGGTGCTCATCGACATTCCGCGCGACGTGGCCTCGGCGACGATCCATTTCAAGTACCCGCAGGCGGTGCACCTGAGAGGCTACAAGCCGACCTACAAGGGCCATCCGTCGAAAATAAAGGAAATCGCCGCCCTGATAAAGAAGGCCAAACGGCCCCTCATCTACGCCGGCGGCGGCATCCTGGCGGCGAACGCGGCCACCGAACTGCTCCAGTTCGCCGAAGCCATATCGGCCCCCGTCACCAACACCTTCATGGGACTGGCGGGCTTTCCGGGGGAGCACCCGCTCTTTTTGGGCATGCTGGGTCTCCACGGCACCCGGCCGGCGAACCTGGCCGTGACCCGGTGCGACCTGCTGATCGCCCTGGGAGCGCGCTTCGACGACCGCGTGGTGCTCAACCTCAACAGCTTCGCCCCTCAGGCCACGGTGATCCACGTCGACATCGACCCGGCCGAAATCGGGAAAGTGATGGCCACCCACGTGCCGCTGGTGGGCGACGTCAAGTCGATCCTGAAGACCCTGCTGCCCCTCATCGAAAAGATCGACCGGTCGGAGTGGGCGGAAACCATTCAGCGCCTCAAACAAGAGCATCCGCTCACCTACGTCCGCAACGGGAGCCTCAAACCGCAGTTCATCATCGAAGAGCTTTGGAACTGCACCAGGGGCAACGCCGTGGTGGTCACCGACGTGGGCCAGCACCAGATGTGGGTCGCGCAGTATTACCGGTTCAAGGAACCCAGGACGCTTGTTTCCTCGGGCGGCCTGGGGTGCATGGGGTTCGGGCTCCCGGCCGCGGTCGGCGCGGCCATCGGCGCCCCCGACAAGCAGATCATCCTGGTCACCGGAGACGGCAGCATCCAGATGACCATGCAGGAACTGGGGACCATGATGGAGCAGGGGCTCTCCGTCAAGATCGTGATCCTCAACAACCACTCCCTGGGCATGGTGCGCCAGCTCCAGGAGTTTTACTGCGACAAGCGGTACATGGCGGTCAATTTCAAGTTCCACCCGGACTTCGAGATCCTGGCGCGGGCATACGGAATCCCCGGCTACACCTTCCGGACGGAAGAGGACGTCGTGAAGCAGCTCCCGGAAGCGCTCGCCAAACCGGGCCCGGCCATTTTCAACTGCCTGGTGCCCACCGAGGAAAACGTATCGCCGATGGTGCTCGCCGGGAAAGGAATCGCCGAAGCCATCGACTGCGGCTAGGCACCGTCCGGGGTTTTCAAGCTCACGGAGGCTGTTTTTTCAAAGAAGCCCGGAGTTCCTTCCGGGCTTCTTGACATAATCCCCCGCACCCCCGTATAGTGCGCGTTCCCCAAACCCGATGGAGAATAGTGAATGAAGACTCTGCTGCTCAACCCGCCCTCTTTCGAAAAATTCGACGGGGGGGCCGGTGCAAGGTGGCCCGCGCGCCGCGAGATCGCATCCTACTGGTACCCGGTCTGGCTGGCCTACCCGGCCGGGCTGATAAAGGAAAGCAGGCTGGTGGACGCCCCGCCCCACGGGATTTCCCCCGAGGAGACGGTGCGCATCGCCCGTGACTTCGAATTCCTGGTGCTTTTTACCAGCAAGGTGGGTTTTAAAAACGACGTGAAACTCGCCGAAATGATAAAGGAGCAAAATCCTTCCATCAAAATCGCCTTCGTCGGCCCGCCGGTATCCGTCAAACCCGAAGACGCCCTGAACGCGTCGCCGGCTATCGATTTCGTTGCCAGGAAGGAATTCGACTACACGGTCACCGAATTCGCCGAGGGGAAAGAACTTGCCAAAATCGACGGGGTGAGCTTCCGAAAGGGCAAAAAGATCGTCCACAATCCCGACCGGCCGCCCGTCCAGGACCTCGACGCCCTCCCCTTCATCACCGAAGTGTACCGCCGGGACATCGACCCGACCAGGTACAACATCCCCTTCCTCAAGCACCCCTATCTTTCGTTTTACACGTCCAGAGGGTGCCCGGCCCGGTGCATCTACTGCCTGTGGCCCCAGACCTTCACGGGCCATCCGTGGCGCGTGCGCAGCAATGAAAACGTGGTGGCCGAGGTAAAGCGCGCGCTGGAAATTTTTCCGGAAGTGAAGGAGATTTTTTTCGACGACGATACCTGGGCGTGGGGCAAGTCGCGCGTGATCGACCTGTGCAGCCATCTCAAGCCGCTCAAATTCACCTGGTCGTGCAACAGCCGCGTCCACTCGGACTACGACATGCTGAAGGCCATGAGAGAGGCCGGCTGCCGCCTGCTGGTCGTCGGCTTCGAATCCGGGGTGCAGCAAATCCTGGACAACATGAAAAAGGGCATCACGCTTGAGCAGTCCCTCACTTTCATGAAAAATTGCAGGGAACTGGGCATCACGGTGCACGGCGACTTCATGATCGGGCTGCCGGGCGAGACTAAGGGAACGGTCCGGCAGACCCTGGAATTCGCCAAGCGGCTCGATCCGGAAACCATCCAGGTTTCGGTCGCCCATCCCTTTCCCGGGACGGAGTTCTGGAACTACCTGGAAACCAACGGCTACCTGACCGACGACGACATGGTGGACGAACTCGGCCACCAGCTTCCCAATTTCGAATACCCGTGGCTCAACCGCCAGGAGATCGTGGACGCGGTCGAGTACTTCTACGGCAAGTATTATTTCCGGCCCAAGGTCATCTACAGGATCGTGCGGCGGGCTATCTTCGACAGCGACGAACGCGCGCGGCTCTACAAGGAAGCGAAGGATTACCTGACCCTTCGCGCCCGGCGCAAGAAGTTTTCGGGCGGCCACATCTTCGACAAGGCCGCTCAGCCCCAGGCGATGTCCTGTAAATGAGGCCGCGCCGTCTCATTGTCAACGCGGACGACTTCGGCGCATCCGACGAGGTGAACGAAGCCGTCATCCCGGCCTTCCGGCGGGGAATCCTCACGAGCTGTTCTCTCATGGCACCGGGGAAGGCCTTCCCGGCGGCGGTGCGGCTCGCCGGGGAGCATCCCGGGCTTCGCGTGGGGATTCACGTCACCTGCGTGGACGGGAAATCCGTTCTCCCGCCGCGGGAAATTCCGCACCTGGTGGACGGGAGCGGCAACTTTCCGCGCGATCCCGCCACCACTTCCCTCAAATATTTTTTTTGCAAAAGCGCCCGAAAGGAATTATGGAAAGAAGTCGCGGCGCAGTTCGAGAAGTTCCTGGACTCCGGCCTCCGGTGCTCGCACATCGATTCCCACTGCCATATGCACGTCAATCCCGCCGTCTTTTCGGTCCTGGTTGAGATGGGGAAGCGATACGGCATCCGGGCGATGCGAGTCCCGGACGACGACTTCTTCGCCGCCGTTTCTTTTTTGCAGAAACCGGCCGCTGCCGCCGGCTACGCCCTGATGTTCCGGCTGCTGGCGGCATCCATGAAGCGAAGGCTCACCGGCCTGGGGTTCAGGTTTCCGAAGCGGGTGTACGGAAATCTTCTCACCGGTGCGATCAGCAGGGAGTACGTGCTTTCGGTGCTCGGCGCACTGCCGGCCGGCGTGAGCGAGATATACCTTCATCCCGCCCTGGCCGCCGGTTCGCAGCCCTACGACCGGCAACGCGCGCAGCACCTGAAGGAACTCTCGGTTCTGCTCGACCCCGAAATCGGCGCTAAAATGAGGGCCGCGGGAATCCTTCCCGCCACTTACGACGACCTTGATTGAATTCAGCGCCAACGGCAAGCTGCGAGATAACGAAAAAAATGGTGGGCGCAAAAAGCCGTGCCCACCGGCTCTCCGGGAACGGGGGATCTACGGACCAACCACCCGTGGGACCGCCCCAGCGAACAGGGGCTTTGCGCAATTTCAACGTCGTGTATAATGAACCGGCCGGGAACGGCCGATTTATTTATCTGCCGAGGTCCCTATAACGTTTAACCTTCAACCGACACAGGCGAATCAGAAGCAACCGCAATGAAAACAGCCATCGTAATTGCCGTGGCGGTCATCGCACAGGCAGTCGGAAATACGCTTTTCAGCAAGGCCATGAAGTCCATCGCCGCCCTGCCGTCCTTTTCGGACGGCTTTTCCCTGATGATGCTGGTCGAAGCATTCAGGACCCCCCTGATCTGGGTGGGCGTCATCCTCCTGCTGATTTTTTTCGCATGCTATCTTTCCGCCCTATCCTGGGCGGACCTCAGCTTCGTGCTGCCGGCAACGGCGTCGGGCTACATTCTCAATGTCTTCCTGGCGCACCAGTACCTGGGCGAACCGGTCTCCCCATCGCGCTGGTTCGGTTCGGTGCTGATCGTCGCGGGGATCATCCTGGTCTCCTGGTCCAGGAGAAAGTCCGGGGAGGAAGTGCCGGTGAAGGCCGAAGCCCCGGCACAGGGGACCAAGACGCCGGAACAGAGGGGGATGGCATGATTACCGCTCTCATGGTGCTGATCGTGGTGTTTTCGAACGCGGCGGGGGACGTGCTGCTCACACGGGGGATGAAAAACATCGGAGACATTTCCGCCGTCAGCCCCCTCGACTGGCTGAGGGTGGCGGGCCGGATCGCTTCCAACACGGACTTTCTGGCAGGGGTGTTCTTCCTGGCGGTAAGCTTTTTTTCGTTCCTGGCCGTGCTTTCCTGGGCGGATTTGAGTTTCGTCATCCCGGCCACTTCGATATTTTACGTGGTGGCCATCCTGGGTGCGAAATTCGTGTTAAAAGAAGAAATTAACCGGATGCGCTGGGCCGGCGCCCTGCTCGTATGCCTGGGCGTCGCCATGGTTTGCATCCCATAAGCCGCCGCGAAACCGCGGCCGCATCTTTCGCATGCTCATGGAAATCATCAAAAATCTGACGGGATTTCTCGCCGTCCTGTCCCTGGCCTACTATCTTTTTGCCATATTCGCCGCCCGCAGGTTTTTCTCCAAAAAACCGCCCGCTCCGCTCGATCATTATCCGCCCGTTTCCATACTGATCCCCCTGTGCGGGGCCGATTCCAGGGCCTACGAAAACTATGCGGCCCTGTGCCGCCAGGACTATCCGTGCCTCCAGATCGTTTTCGGCGTCCGCGATCCGGGCGATTCCTCCATCGCCCTGGTGGACAGGCTGAAAAAAGACTTTCCCGAAACGCAGATGGACCTCGCCGTCAGCCGGGCGGAAATCGGGCGGAACCCCAAGGTCAACAACCTCAACAATATGCTGCCCTTCGCCCGCCACGACGTGCTGGTGCTCATGGACAGCGACATACGGATCGGGCCGGACTTTCTCAAAAAGGTCGTGGCGGAACTGGTCGAAAACAGCGGCGGTCTCCTCACCTGCCTTTACCGGGCGGGCGAGGCCCCGGGGCTGCCTTCCATGCTGGAAGCCGCCGGGATCACCGCCGAGTTCGGCCCCGGAGTCCTCATCGCGGAAGTCACCGCCGGGATCTCCTTCGCCTTCGGGGCCGCCATCATCATGGAGCGCCGGGCGCTGCAAGCCGCGGGCGGTTTTCCCGCGATTGCGGACTACCTGGCGGATGATTACATGATCGGCAACCTGGTGCGCAAGGCCGGCCTTCCGGTCCGGCTTTCACGCTGCGTCGTGGAAACGGTCCTTTCCAGGTTGAGTTTTCCTGCGTTCATCCTCCACCAGATCCGGTGGGCGCGGGGGATACGGGCATGCGGCCGGCTGGGTCACACGGGTTCCATGATCGCCAATGGAACGATTCTCGCCCTGCTTTACCTGGTCCTGTCCGGTTTTTCATCGGCCGGGTGGTGGCTGCTGGCCGCCGTGGTCGTACTCAGGGCAGCGACGGCGTGGTTCGTCGGGGTTCGCAGCATGGGAGACGTTGCGCTCAAGCGGAGGATGCCGCTGGTTTTCGCCAGGGATCTTTTCAGTTTCTTTTTCTGGTGCGCGGCCATGACGGGCAACACGGTGGAATGGCGTCAGAAAAAGTTCAGAATCGACCGGGACGGCAAAATGACGGAGGCCGAAAGCGGCTGATGCCCGCATCGACCTGTCTTCCCGCGGGGAGGGTGCAGGATGGAACCGGCAAAAATCCTGGTGATGGCGATGGTCGTGCTCGCAGCGGCGGCCGCTTCCGCCTTCGGGGGCGGACCGGACCACGTGGTGCTCACGAAAAACGATGACGGCAAGCAGATATCGGTGCCCCTGGGGTCGATCGTCGAAGTGAAGCTGGAACAGGCCGGGGGGACCGGCTACCTGTGGAAGACCGTCGATCTGGATACCGCGCACCTGGAGGAAATCGGCTCCGGGACCGAACCGCTCTCAAAACCCCCGGTCGTCGGGGGACCCATTCTCGTGACGTGGCGGTTCAAGGCGGTCGGCAAGGGACAGGCCGAGCTCAAAATGCTGCTCATGAGATCCTGGGAAGGTCCGGAAAAAGCGGCGCGAAAGTTCCAGGTGGAGCTGCTCGTCAATTAGATTTTTCGCATTGCATCCTGCCGGCTCAGCACGCGGCACGGGCATCCATGCGCAGGTGTTCCAGGAAAGCCGAGCAGAGCGGGGAGAGTTCGCGGTTTTTTCGCCGCGCCACGTAAAAAGGCCGTTGAATCTGTACTCCGTTTAACTGCACGGTGCAAAGCGTGCCCCTTTCGATGTCCTCCTTCACGGCGTAGGAAGAAAGAATCGCAACGCCGATCCGGGCCTTCACTGCCTGGCGTACGGCCTCGGTGCTGCCCATTTCGGCCACCACGTTGAGGCGTGCCGGTGCAAGGCCGCGCGCTTCGAGCGCCTGCATCATCACCATCCGGGTGCCCGACCCCCTCTCCCGTGAAACGAAAGCCATGCCGCCCAGCTCATCCAGCCCCACCGACTCCCGCGTCGCCCAGGGATGGTCGGGGTAGACCACCAGTACCAGTTCGTCGGAGTACGCTTCTTCGAGCAGGATCCGCTTCTCATCCCACTTTGCGCCGATCATGCCGAATTCGATGCTGCCGTCCAGGATCTTTTCCACTATTTCGCTGCTGCCGCCGATCTTGAGCGTTATCTGGATGGACGGGTAGCTGGCCTTGAAGGCCCCGATCAACCCCGGAAGTATGTAGGTCCCCGGGATGGTGCTCGCCCCCACGTTGAGCGTTCCGGAAAGGTTTCCCTTGAACTTTTCGAGGGCCTGCACCGCCCTGTCGCGCAGGTGGAGGATCTCCCGGGCATACTGGTAGAGTATCTTGCCGGCCGGTGTGGGGAGGATTTCGCGCCCCAGCCGGTCGATGAGCTTCTCGCCGAGCGATTCCTCCAGCGCGCGGATGTGCTCGCTCACCGTCGGCTGAGTGAGGTGCACCGCGTCGGCCGCCCTGGTAAAGCTCTGCAATTCGATCACCCTGCAGAAAACCTTCAAACGGTGAATGTCCATAGCGCCTCCCTGCTTTTTACCATTTAACACGAAGGGCACAAAGAGACACGAAGAAGTTCCATGGTGCGTGAAAACCGGTTTCCAACCGGCTCAATTCCTGCGGAAATCCTCCTCGATCCGTTCGAGTTCCAGGGCGCTGTCTTCCCATTCGCGGGTGAGATCGCCCACCTTGGCCTGGACCTCGCGGTAGCGGGCCTGGATTTCCTGAGCAAGGCGGCCCTGCCTGTAGGTCTGCGGGTCGGTCAACCGCTCCTTGATGGCATCGAGTTCCGAATGGCACTCCTCCAGTTCGCGCTCCAGCGAATCCAGCCGGTCCTGGACGGGCTTCTTGGCCCGGAAAAGTTCGTTTCGCCACTCGGCTTCCAGTCTTTTTTGCGATGCGCGGCCCTTCTGGCCGGAGCCGTTTTCCGCCGGCCCGCCGCCGGCAGCCTCTTCCGCAGGCCCCGCCTCCAGCCTTGGCTTCCACACGTTTTGGTAGTCTTCGTAGTTGCCCGGAAAGAGGTGGACATTCCCCTCTCCCACCACCAGCACCTTGTTGGCCACGGCGTCGATGAACCGGCGGTCGTGGCTGATAAAGCAGATCGTTCCCGGAAAATCCCCCAGTGCTTTTTCCAGCACCACGCGCGACGAGATGTCGAGGTGGTTGGTGGGTTCGTCGAGCAGTAAAAAATTGGGCCGCTGCAAAAGAAGCTCGCACAACACCAGGCGGGCCTTTTCTCCCCCGCTCAGCACGGAGACTTTTTTCAAAACGTCGTCGCCCTGGAACAGGAACGCCCCGAGAAGCCCCCGCAACTGCGTCTGCAGCATGTCGCCGGAAATCGACAGGGCCTCCTCGAACACCGTGTTTTCAGCCGCCAACTGCTCCCACTGGTGCTGAGCGTAATACCCGATGGAAGTATGATAGCCGGCGGCCCGCTCGCCCGAATCGGGCTCGACCGCGCCGGCCAGTATCTTTAACAGCGTGCTCTTGCCGGCCCCGTTGGGACCCAGGAAGGCGATCTTGTCGCCCCGTTCGACCACCAGGTCGATGCCCCGGTAGACGACATTGTCCCCGTAGGATTTTCCGACGTTTCGAAGCTCGATGACCCGCTTTCCGGACCTGGCGGGCGGCGGAAAGGAGAACTGGATTTCACGTTCGACCAGGGGGGCATCGACTCTTTCCATCTTTTCGAGCATCTTGACGCGGCTCTGGGCCCTTGCCGCCGTTTTTTTGTCGTAGCGGTTTTTCTCGATGAACCGCTCGATCTGGAGAATCTTTTCCTGCTGGTTGTTGTAGGTGGCGAGCTGGATTTGGTGCCGTTTGGCCTTTTCTTCCACGTAAAAATCGTAGTTTCCGGCGTATTCGCTCAGGTTTCCCAACTCGATTTCAACGATCCGCGTGACGACCCGGTTCAAAAAGGCGCGGTCGTGCGAGACCAGGATAAACGCCGAAGAGGAATTCAGCAGATAGTTTTCCAGCCACAGCAAAGATTCCAGATCCAGGTGGTTGGTGGGCTCGTCGAGCAGCAGCAGGTCGGGCTCGGAGAGAAGCAGCCGCCCCAGCTCAGCCGGGACTGCCGGAAGCCCAGCCCCTCCAGTATCCGGGCCGCCCGCGCCTCGAAATCGTATCCCACCAGGTGTTCGAGCCGTTCCATGACGTGGGCGTGCTTGGCCGCCAGGGCGTCGAGCCTTTGCTTGTCCGCGCAGGTATCCAGCTCGCCCTGGAGCGATTCCAGTTCGTTCCTGAGCGTTTCCGCTTCGTCGTGCACGTCGGTTGCGCGCGAGAGCACCGATTTGCCGCCCGCGGGCACCGTTTCCTGCGGCAGGTAGCCGATCCGCAGCCCCTTTACCCTGGCCACGGTCCCCGAATCGCCGTCCATCTGCCCCAGGACGATCTGGAAAAGAGTCGATTTGCCCGACCCGTTATGGCCGATCAGGCCGATGCGCTCGCCTGAATGTACGTGGAAGGAGACGTTGTTCAGAAGTTCTTTTTTACCCAGATACTTTGTTACACCCGCTACCGTCAGCAATGATTACGACTCCGTGGGAATGGATTGCAATGCCTGATTTTAACCCGCCGGCAGCCGCCGGCAAACCGCCGGGCACGGCGATAACCGCAACATACAAAATGAAAATGATTTTCGGAATCGAAAAAAAAGTGTACAAGTAACGGCTTAAGCGAACAGGAATTTCGGGGTCTCTCAAAATTAATATGCAGTGCAAACAAAAAGGCGCTCCTCTGCGGGCGGTTATCTTCGACTGCGACGGCATCCTGGTGGATACCGAACCGTTGCACTACCGTGCTTTCCAGAAGGTTTTGGCTCCACTCGGACTCGGGCATGATTTTGACCACTACACCGAACACTTCATCGGCTTCGATGACCGGGACGCGATAATCCACGCTTTCCGGGAAGCCGGAAGGCAACTGGAACCGGCGGCTCTCGAACCACTACTGGAAGCCAAGAGCCGCGCCATGCAGGAGCTGATCGAGCAAGGGGTCCCCACTTTCCCGGGGGTGGTGGAACTGGTTCGGGAACTGGGGGCGCGGGGCGTTCCGCTCGCCGTGGCCTCCGGCGCGCTCCGGCATGAGGTGGACGCATTCGTGAGGGTGCTCGGCCTTGCGGGCGCATTCTGTGCCATCGTTGCAGCAGATGACGTGAAAAGGAGCAAACCGGACCCGGAAACCTACGCCCAGGCTCTCCAGAGGGTCCGAGGGGCGCAGGGGTGGTCTACGCTTGACCCTGCAAGCTGTATTGCGATAGAAGATACTCCTGCCGGTATCCAGTCCGCACACGGGGCGGGCCTTTTTGTAGTTGCGGTTACCAATTCGTTTCCACGAAGCGAGCTCATGAAAGCCGACCACATCGTCGGTTCGCTCCTGGACATGGATTTTTCCCGGATGGAAATGCTCGTACAGCAAAAACAGCGGGAGTCGATCGGGGTCCAATCCAAATGATGTCTCTTAAAAAGATATTTTTGCCTTTCGTTGTGGCGTTCATTTTTCCGGTTTTCCTTTTTTCGCGTGTCTCGTGGTGCGAGGACGAGCCGCAGGACATGCCGCCTCAACCGCTTACCAAGGAGGCGGCCGTCCAGTATGCCCTCAGCCACAACCGGCTTTTCAAGGCCGCCATGCAGGACGTGGCGGCGGCCACCCAGAGAGTGAAACAGGCCGAGGCCGATTTTTACCCCAAGGTGGACGGTTCCTATGCGTTCCGGCAATTCTCCAACCAGCCGGTGGTGAACCTGACCGCCGAGGGCCTGCCCATCCACGGCCCCATCCCGTTTTCCATAAAGACCAGCAACCGTTGGGAAGTCAACGTCGTCCAGCCGCTTTTTACCGGTTTCGCGCTCGAATCCCAGTACAAGATGAACAAGGCCGGTGAAAAGATTTCGAAATACCAGCGCGATGAAATCCGCCTGAACCTCGTGCGGGACGTGCAGGCCGCATACCTGCAGGTGCTCCTGGGAGCCAGGCTCCTCCAGGTGGCGCGGGACAACGTCTCCAGTCTCGAAGTGCAGAAAAAAAACGCGGAAGCGAATTATAAGCAGGGCGTGGCCGCGTCCAACGACGTTCTCAAGGCCGAGGTGGCCCTGGCCGACGCGGTCCAGCGGGAAAGAAACGCCGCCAAGCAGTTGACCGTCCTTCGATCCACCCTCAACCAGTTGCTGGACGTGGACCTGCAGGCAAAGGTCGAACTTGCCGACATCAAAGAACGCACCTACGACATTCCGGACCTCCACCAACTCTATATTTACGCTGAACAGAGGCGACCGGAATACCTTTCGCTGGACGCCTCCATCAAGCAGGCCGACTGGGGCAAGACCGCCGCCCGCAGCCGCTATTATCCGCGCGTTTCCGCTTTCGCCCAGTATTTCCGGGAAGGCGAGGATTTCGCCGCCGACAACAACCCGTTCACCAACAGCGACAACGCGTCGGTGGGCGTGAGGGTGGACTGGAACTTTTTCGAGGGCGGCAAGACGAGGGCTTCCGAACTCGAATGGGAATACCGCCGCAGATCGCTCGAACAAAAGCGGGACGATTACCACAAACAGATGCAGCTCCAGATAGAGACCGCCTACGAGCAGCTCAAGGTGGCCAAGGCCAACATCGAAACCGCGCGCGTGGCGCTCAGGCAGGCCGAGGAAAACGAGCGCATCACCACCATCCAGTACAAGGAGCAGGTGGTTATTTTTCTGGAAGTCCTGAATGCGCAGGTTTTCGTGGCCCAGACGCGCGCCGATTTCTACCAGGCCCTCTACGGCTACGAGATAGCCAAGGCGGAACTGGAACGGGCCATCGGCGGTCCGCTGGGGTCGTAGAAACGGCCGGGTCGTTTCACGAATCCGGCTTTCTCCCATCATGAAGAGGGAGAAGACCGTCCGGCTTTTTACAGGAACCGTATTTTCGGAAAACGGGTTCAATGGCGATAGACGAAGAACAACAAAAGGCAGTGGAAGTCCCCGACATCCCAAGGAAATCGCGGAGGCTCAGGGTGGCGGCACTGGTGGTGGCCGTGGTGTGCGTCGCGGGCTTCCTTTACTGGTGGTTTTTTCTGCGTAATTTCGTTTCCACCGACGATGCCTACGTAAAGGCCGACAGCGCCCAGATAAGCTCCCGGATACCGGGGACCGTGGCCAAGGTGTTCGTGGAAAACGATTACGCGGTAAACGTCGGCGAAACCCTCGTGGAGCTTGACCCGAAAGATTACCAGGTGGCCCTGGACCGGGCGAAAGCCACCCTGGAGCAGGACGAAGCCAACCTGGAAGCCGCCCGGATTTCCGTACCTCCACTCGACGTGCAGACCTCATCGCAGGTGCTGGCCGCGGAAGCGTCGCTCAAAGCGGCCCAGGACAACGAAAACCAGACCCGCCACAGCCTCGATCAACTCAGGAGCAACCGCGCCGCCGCGGCTGCCGAATTCAGCCAGGCGGAACGCGACTACAGGCGGTTCGAAAACCTGTTCAAGTCCGGGGCCGGGACCGACCGCCAGCGCGAACAGGCCCGCACCACCTACGACAAGGCAAAGGCCGACCTGGGCGCCATAGACGCCCACATTGCGGCCCTCCAGGCCTCCCTTGGGGCGGCCACCCAGCAGGTCAGCCGGGCGCGGGCGCAACTCCAGGGCACCAGGAGCGAGCGCTCGAACGTTGAAATACAGCGCCGGAAAGTCGAATCGCTCGCAGCGAAACGGGACATAGCCAGCGCGGAACTGGATGCGGCGAGTCTGAACCTCTCCTACTGCACCATCAAGGCGCCCATTAAGGGTTACATTGCGCAAAAAAGCGTCCAAATCGGCGACCGCATCCAACCCGCACAACCCCTCATGGCGGTGGTGCCGCTCCAGGACGTCTACGTGGAAGCCAATTTCAAGGAGACCCAGCTTACGGACGTCCGCCTCGGGCAGTCCGCCACCATAGAGGCCGACATCTACCCCGGATACAAGTACAAGGGCAAAGTGGCCGGAATCCGCGCCGGAACCGGGGCCGCCTTTTCGCTCATCCCGCCGGAAAACGCTACGGGGAACTGGATCAAGGTGGTCCAGCGCATACCGGTTCGAATCGAACTCGACCGTCCCCTGCCCCCGGACCGTCCCTTGAGGGTCGGAGCATCGCTGATGGTGACGATTGACGTGGCCGACACCAGCGGTCCGCACCTCATCGCCCACGGGCAGGCCTCCACCGCGCAGGCACCTTCATCAACCGGACAATGACACCGCAGGAAGTCACCAAACCCGGGGTAAGCAAGTGGACCGTCGCGCTGACCGTCATGCTCCCCACCTTCATCGAGGTGATGGACACCAGCGTGGTCAACGTGTCGCTCCCCCATATCCAGGGGAGCATGAACGCGGGCGTGGACGAAGTCACCTGGGTCCTCACCTCCTACCTGGTCTCCAACGCCATCGTCATCCCGATCACCGGCTGGCTCGCCAAGGTCTTCGGCAGAAGGCGCTATCTCATTTTCTCCCTTGCCCTGTTCACCACGAGTTCGATCCTGTGCGGGGCCGCACCGTCCCTTGAAATCCTGATCCTGGCCAGGATCCTCCAGGGGCTGGGAGGCGGCGGGCTTCAACCCCTCTCGCAGGCCATTTTGCTGGAAACCTTTCCCAGGCGCGAGCACGGAATCGCCATGGCCGTGTTCGGCATGGGGGTGGTCATGGCCCCCATTCTGGGCCCCGTGGTCGGCGGATGGATCACCGACCAGTGGTCGTGGCGGTGGGTATTTTATATCAACCTGCCGGCCGGTATCCTGGCGGTCGTCCTGGCCATGATCTTCGTCCACGACCCGGCCTACATCAAGCGGGAAGTGTCCAAGATCGACAAGTGGGGCCTGGCCCTGCTGACGGTGGGCCTGGGCACACTCCAGATCGTGCTGGACAAGGGCGAGCGCGAAGACTGGTTCCAGTCCGACATGATCGTGGTGTTGAGCATCATCGCCGTGGTCACCCTGGTGTTGTTCGTGGTGGTCGAACTGCACACCGAGCACCCGGTGGTGGACCTCAGAATATTGAAGGACCAGAGCTTTTCCGCCGGCACGGGGATCATATTCCTCGGTTTTTTCTGCCTTTTCGGCAGCATTGTCCTCCTGCCGCTCTATTTGCAGCAACTGATGGGCTACACGGCCCTGTGGGCCGGGCTGGTGCTCGGGCCGGGAGGCATTTCCAGCTTTCTCATCATGCCGATGTCCGGGATTTTGATGAAGAAGGGGGTAAAGCCCCGACACCTGCTGGTCGTGGGGCTGGCCATCACCGCCTATGCACACTGGCTCATGGCCCATTTCAACCTGGAGGCCGGTTTCTGGGCCATTTCCATTCCCCGGTTCGTCCAGGGGCTCGGGCTGGGAATGTTTTTCGTTCCGCTTTCGGCCGCCGCCTATGTTAATATCTCGAATGAACAGATGGGCAACGCCTCCGGCATTTTCAACCTGGTGCGAAACCTGGGCGGCAGCTTCGGGGTGGCTTTCAGCACGACCATACTTTCGCAACGCGCGCAATTCCACCAGACCATGATCTCCGAACGCATCACCCCCTACAATCACGCATTCCAGGGGTACTACCAGCAAATATGCGACTTCCTGCGGATGAACCATCCCGACGCCCCCTGCCCCACCGGCGGCCTGGCCTTCATCTACCGGGACGTGCTGCGCCAGGCCAGCATGCTCTCCTTTAACGATACGTTTTATATTCTTGCGGCTGCCACCGCCGTCCTGGTACCGATCACCTTCCTGCTGCGGCGCGGCCGGGCGGCGAAGCTCCCCGGAGCCGGGATGCACTGAGAGAAAATTCACCACGGAGCACGCGGAAAACACCGGAAAGAAAACAAGGAAAATTAAAAGATAAAGAGTCTTTCCCTTTCCCCGTTTTTTCCTCTGTGTCCTCCGTGTGCTCCGTGGTGCAGTGAATTTCAAGGGGAAATAGTTGCAAAAGGTACCAGCAAGCGAGATAGAAAACCGTGTGGCCGCACTCCAGGCGCTTCTTGCCGCAAACGGCACGGACGCCGCCGTCATCCGCCAGAACGCCGACCTCTTTTACTTTACCGGGACGGTGCAGGATTCGCACCTCATCGTGCCCGCATCGGGAGACCCGGTGCTGCTGGTGCGCCGCAGCGTGGAGCGGGCCGGCGCGGAGTCGCCGATCCGCCCGGTTGTTGCCATGAACAGCCTGGGAGATCTCAAAGACGTCCTGTTCCAGGCGTGCGGCGCCCGAACGCCCCGAACGGTAGGGTTCGAACTGGACGTCCTGCCCGCCAACACGTACTTCACCTACGCCCAAAAGATTTTCCAGGGCCTGCGGCTGGTCGACATCAGCCAGGCGGTGCGGCAGCTTCGCACCATAAAGTCACCCTGGGAAATCGAGATGATGCGGAAAACGGCCGAGATTTCCCGGCAGGTGGCCGAAGCCGTCCCGAGGCTCCTGAAACCGGGCATCACGGAACTGTGGCTCAACGCCGAACTGGAAGCGGTGGCCAGGAAGGCCGGCAACACGGGGATGATACGGCTCCGGTCGTTCAACCTGGAGATGGGCTTCGGCCACATACTTTCCGGGCCGAACGCGGCGATCCCCTCCTATACCGACGCCCCCACCGGCGGCCCCGGTCTGGATACCGCGTTCGGGCAGGGAGCGGGAGAACGCGAAATCGGCCCCGGCGAAATCGTCAGCGTGGACATCATGGTCTGCCGCAACGGCTACCTGAACGACCAGACCAGGAATTATTGCATCGGCACCCCTCCGCCGCGGCTGGCCCGGGCCTACGAGTTCGTGCAATCCGTTCACCGCCGGCTCCGCGAGACCGCAAGGCCGGGGGTGGTCACGGGCGAGCTGTATCGCACCGTCCTGGGATGGGCGGAAGAGGCCGGCTGGGGAAAATGGTTCATGGGCCACGCGGAACCCAAGATCACCTTCGTCGCTCACGGCATTGGGCTCGAAGTGGACGAGTTCCCGTTCATCGCCGAAGGGCACCGGCTGGCACTGCGGGAAGGGATGATTTTCGCCTTCGAGCCGAAGGTAATCATTCCGGGTGAAGGCCTGGCGGGTCTCGAAAACACCTACCTGGTCACGGCGGAGGGCGTCGAGTCCTTCAACACCGCGACCGAGGAACTGGTGACGGTCTGAAGCCGGCTGCGGCTATTCGGGCGGAAGGTCCAGTACCAGGGCCGTTTCATCGCAGTTCGGGAACTTGGGGCAATGGAGACAGTCGGCCCACACTTTCTGCGGGAACAGGTTCTTGTCCACATGGTGGAACCCCAGGCGGGCAAAAAAACCCGCCTCGTAGGTGAGGGTGAACACCCTTCCGATACCCAGTTCCCCGGCCTCCGCGATGCACGCCTCGACCAGCCTGCGCCCGATCCCTCTATGCTGGTGCGTCGCCAGGACGGCCAGGGAACGGATCTCCGCCAGGTTTTCCCACACGATATGCAGGCTGCAACATCCCAGCACCCGGTCTGTTTCCGGGTCCAGGCACACCATCGTGTCGCGCAGGTTGGTGTAGAGGTCGCTCAGCGAACGCGCCAGGAGCCTTCCGGCCTGGGCGTATTCGCGCAGGATGGCCTGGATTTCGATTACATCTTCTATTTTAGCTTTTCGTATGATCATCTATCGAGCCGCTCTGTCCAAAATCGACCGCAACGATTTCATGAAATATTCGATCTGTTCCACCGTCGTGGCATGGCCCGGCGATACCCGCACCGTGCCTTCCGGAAACGTACCCAGCGTCCGGTGGGCAAGCGGAGCGCAGTGCAGGCCGGTCCTTACCGCTATGTCGAACGCCTCGTCCAGCATGAAGCCGATCTCGGCCGGGTTCAGCCGCCCGGCGGTGAAAGAAACCGTGCCGGTGCCCCGCAGCCGCGGCTTGAACACCCGCACGCCGGGGATTTCCGATAACCTGTTTTCGAGCAGCATTGCAAGCTCGATTTCCTTTTCTCTTATGGCGTCCATCCCGGCGTTTAAAATAAAATCGATTCCCGCGGAAAGCCCCGCCAGGCCGGGAAGGTTCGGAGTGCCGCTCTCATAGCGGTCCGGGCAGAAATCGGGCTGCTCGAACTCTTCCGAACGGCTGCCCGTTCCGCCCTCCACCAGCGGCAGGACTTCCAGGTCCGGCCTCACGTAGAGTACGCCGACGCCAGCCGGCCCGAGCAAGGCCTTGTGGCCGGAGCAGGCAACCATGCCGAGTTTTCTGTCCCCGGCCGAAACGGGTTGAATCCCGGCGGTCTGCGCCGCATCAAGAAACAGCGGGACCCCGGCCTTGTCGCAGATTTCGGCCGCTTCGTCAACCGGCATCAGCGCCCCGTTCACGTTCGAGGCGTGCACCAGGACGACCAGCCGGGTGCGCCGGTCCTTGAGCATCGTTTCGAGGGCGCCGGTATCCAGCTCCCCCGCCGGGCCGGTGGGAATGATGTCGGTGGCGACCCCACGGGCGGCCAGCCCCCGGAGAGGCCGCATGACCGAATTGTGCTCCATGCCGGAGACCAGCACGCGGTCTTCCGGGCGTAGAAAGCCCTTGAGCACGACGTTGATGCTCTCGGTCGCGTTCCGGGTGAAAAATACGCGCTCCGGGTCGGAAACCCCGAGCACCCGCGCCGTCCTGTCCCTGCACCCGGACAGAATCGACTCGGCCCGGCGCGCGTGCCGGTGCGCCCCCCGGCCGGGCGATGCCCCGACGTCTTTTACCACATCGCACACGGCGCGCACCACCGGTTCCGGCTTGGGGAAGCTGGTCGCCGCGTTATCCAGGTAGACCGGCATCGATTCTTTCCCGTCCGCTGTAGACCGTGAACTTTCCGGCGCGGGCATACCCGACCAGGGTGATCCCCAGCGAGTCGGCGAGTTCGACCGCAAGGCTGGTGGCGGTATTGCGGCTGACCAGCACCGGGATGCCCACCTTGGCGGCCTTGATGAGCATCTCCGAGGTGAGCCTGCCGGTGGTGATGAGCATCTTGTCGCCCAGCGGCACGGAATCGAGAAAGACGCGCCCCACGATCATGTCCACTGCGTTGTGGCGCCCGATGTCGTCCCTGAACAGCAGGATGCGCTCGGGGCTGGCAAGCGCCGCATTATGGACGCCGTGCGTTCGGCGATACGTTTCACTCATGTGGTTCACGTCCCCCACCCTGTCCAGGATCTGCCCGGGGCTGACGCGCAGGTCGCTCGTCACCGGCTTGCTCAGCAGCGCATCCAGCGAATAATAAAAGAGCGACCCCTTGCCGCACCCGGAAGTGACGGTGCGCTTCTGCCAGAGGCGCTCGCTCAGCCGGTCCTCGCCGGCGGCGGCGACCTCGACTTTTCCGGCCTGCTCGTCGATCTTGAGGCCCACGACGTCGCGGGGCGACTGCACGAACCCTTCGGCGTAAAAGAAACCGGCCGCCAGTTCGTCCAGGTGGTGCCCGGCGCAAAGCAGCGTCACCACCTCGCGGCCGTTCAGATACAAGGTGACCGGTCTTTCCCGGATCACCCACTGGTCCTGCTCGAACCGGAGCCCTTCCCGGTCGTAGACGGCGGCGGGAGTCGATGCGACCTGCTCGGGGGCCGTCGCGTTTTCAGGATCGTCAGGCGGGCTCACGGATGGTTCCAACCTCGATTCCGGCATATCCTTCGCGCTCCCCCGGCATCACCGGGCGGTATGCAAAGGACCCTAAAATTCAATTATACCCGGTTTTTAAGGGACTTAGAATAGTCGGACAAAATTCGGGCGTGGTCGAAAGCCAGATCGGGCGGCAGGGCATCCAGGCCGAAGATCTCCAGCCGCGCGGCGTCGTCCGCCGCCTGGGGCCTGCCCCGCCCTTTCCCGGTAAACACCATGGTAACCGTGTGGTGCCTGGAGTCCCTCGCGGGGTCGGAGTAGGCGCGAAATTGCGTGAGGTCCGCCACGTCCAGGCCGGTTTCCTCGCGAGCCTCCCTCAGCGCGGCCGATTCCAGGCTCTCGCCGTAGTCCACGAACCCGCCGGGCAGCGCCCACCCGTAAGGAGGATTCTTGCGCTCGATGAGGACGATCCCCCCGCCCTCCATTTCGATGATGATATCCACCGTCAGGAGCGGATTGCGGTACACCCTGACCGGCGCTCCGCACCTGGGACACGGGATTTCCCCCGATGTATTCAAAGCGGTCTCCTCAAGCCGGCCCCTCACTTTCCTGCGCGGGCATCAGGATATGTTCCAGGAGCAGCACCAGGATGATTCCGAAAGTGAGTCCGTTGGTCAGGAACACCCGCAGGAGCTGCGGGACGCTTTCCACGAGATCCTGCGGCAAAAACCCCACCAGGGTCCCCAGGACGATCGGCAGGCCCACCACGTAGTAGTCGCGCCGGTCCAGGCCCTTTTCAAGAATAATAGCCAGCGCCGCTCCGATCTGCACCCCCATGGCCGAACAAATCGCGGCGCCGACCACCGGGGCGGGCACCAGGGCCAGGAGGGCGGCAAAGCGGGGCACCAGCGCCGCCAGCACCAGCATCCCCCCGCACCAGGCAACGGCAAACCGGGTGGCCACCCGGTTGGAAAGCACCACTCCGGGACTCACACTGTAACTCACCAGCCCGATCACCCCCAGCAGGCCGCAAACCACCCCGGCGATGCCGTTCCAGAAAAGCCCGCGCGAAATCGACCCCGGCAGCCGCTCCTGGCTGGTGATGTTGGCGATGGCCTGGATGCTGCCCACGCTGTTGACCACCACCGCCACGTAAGACACCGCGAAGGCGACGGCGGCCGCAAAGGTAAAAGCGGGCCGGGACGGCACGACATTTGACGGAAACGACACCCACGCCGCGTCGAGCAGGCCTTTCAGGTCGGGCGGTTCCAGCGCGTAAAACAGGGCGGTGCCGATGAGCATCCCCAGGAGGAGCGAAACGGTTTTTAAAAATCCCTTCAGCCGGTGGGCGAAGGTGGACATCAGGAGCACCAGGAAAACACTCAGGGAAAACTTGAGCACGCTGGCCCCGGACCCGGTGGTGGACCCGTTCATCAGGCTGTTCATGTAGGGCAGCAGGGTGAGCGCAATGAGCATCAGGATGACCCCCACCACGTTGGGAGTCATGTAGCGGAGAATCCTCCGGGGCTTTACGGTGAGCACGGCGGCGGTGAGCAGCAGGCCGCCCAGCAGCGTTCCGCCCTGCACGGCCGGGATCCCGTACGGTGCGAGCACCATGAAGGTCAACAAAAGCGCCGTGGACGGGCCGTCGATTACCGGATACCGGTGTCCCCAGAAACACTGGACGAAGGTGAACAGGCCGGTGGTGAGCAGTACGAGCTGGAAGAACCGGACTTCTCCGGCCGGTCCGAAATGCAGGACCTGGGCCGGAATCGCGGCGGAGGTGATAAGCATGGGAAACATGATGACCGCCCACTGGAGGGCGTACAGAAGAACGTACCTGAGCGGCGGCTTGTCATCGATGTCGTAGGTATATTGATTATTCTCCATTCGGAAGGTATCGGGGTTTGGGGTACCGGGTCGAGGGCGCAGGCGGCCCCGGGCATCGGGCCTGAGGTTTTCAGGCATCAGGCGCAACGGCCGGGACCTCACACCTGATCCCGCTTAGTGCAAAATTTCGAACAGCGTGCTTATCGAGTCCTCGTTGTGGATGCTTCTGATCGCGGAGGCAAAAAGCCTTGCGGAGGACACGCACTTGATCTTCGGGCAGGCCGCCGCCGCTTCCCGCAGGGGCAGCGTGTCGGTCACGATCAGGCTTTCCAGCGCGCTGTTTTGTATCCGTTCGATGGCCGGCCCCGAAAGCACCGGGTGAGTCACGCAGGCATGCACCGCATGGGCGCCTTTTTCCAGCAGGCTCCTTGTGGCCTCCACCAGCGTTCCGGCGGTATCCACCATGTCGTCGAGGATGATGGCCGTCTTGCCTTCCACCTCGCCGATGATGTTGAGCGCCTCGGCCTGGTTGACATCCGAACGGCGTTTATCGATGAGCGCCAGGCCGTATTTGAGCATCTTGGCGTAGGCGCGGGCGCGCGGCACTCCGCCCGCATCCGGCGACACGATCACGATGTCGCGGTTGAAATGCTCTTTTACGTAGGGCAAAAGAATGGACGAGGCGTACAGGTTATCGACGGGCACGTCGAAAAATCCCTGAATCTGCCCGGCGTGAAGGTCCATGGTGACGATGCGATGGGCGCCGACCCTGGTGATGAGATCCGCGATGAGGCGCGCGGTGATGGGGACGCGGGGCTTGTTTTTCCTGTCCTGGCGGGCATAGCAGTAATAAGGCATTACCGCGGTTATTCTGCGGGCCGATGCACGCTTGAAGGCGTCGATCATGACCAGCAGTTCCATCAGGTTGTCGTTTACCGGGGCAGCCCCGCTCTGGATCACGAAAACGTCGGCACCGCGCACGTTTTCGCCGATTTCGACCCTGATCTCCCCGTCGCTGAACACCCCCACCATGGCCTTGCCCAGGGGGATCTCCAGGATTTCACAAATTCTGTTGGACAACCCCGGATTGCTGTTGCCCGCAAACACCTTCATTCCATATACGGC
>LUZZ01000524.1 GCA_001603845.1 Syntrophobacterales bacterium Delta_01
CCACCAAGCTAAAACCCCGGCTGTGGGCCTGCTTCTCGAAAAGACGCATGTCCACCGTCGGGGTTTTAGCTGTTCTTTGCTGCACTGCACTCTTCCCGGAACGAAACCGGCCCGTGCGGGCCGCCGAAGGCACGGGCGGGAAGCCGCGGCCTTTTAGCCCTTGGCTGGTTCGCGCTTTTCGCGAATCCTTGCCGCCTTACCGACGCGCTGGCGCAGGTAGTAAAGCCTGGACCGGCGGATGCGGCCGCGGCGCAGGATCTCTATCTTCTCGATCTGGGGCGAGTGGATGGGGAAGATTCTCTCCACCCCCACGCCGTAGGAGACCTTGCGCACGGTGAAGGTGGCGCCCATCCTCGCCCTGTGGGCGCGGATCACCACGCCTTCGAAAATCTGGATGCGCTCCTTGTCTCCTTCACGGATCTTGACGTGCACTTTGACGGTGTCGCCGATCCTGAACGGGGGGATATCCACCCGCATGTGATCTCTTTCGATCATTTCGAGCATGCTTATCATCGTATTCCTCCATTCATTAACTAAATTCAGGGATTCAGGAATTTAGGCATGCGGGAATTTCCGGCGCCAACGGCGAGCCCGTCAATTTCCAAATCCCTAAATTCCTCAATTCCCCAGCAACCGGTCCATCAAAATGGCCGAAGCCGCTCGGACCGAAAGGTGATTGTAGCTGCCGGCCCCGATGATGGGATCGAGCACCGCGTCGGCCTGTTCGATCACCGGCGGGGCAAGCCCCCAGCCGGTTCCAAACATCAGCAGGAACGGCCGCGCCTCGCGCTCCAGGACCGTTCTGGCCTCGCGGTGAGCGAGCGAGCCGTTTTCCTTCCTGGCCGTACTGGCCCACAATACCGGCTCCCTGCCGCTGCGTTCGAAAATGTCCCGGCTGGCCTCCGATATGCTTTCCACCACCTGCAAAAGTTTGAGGGCTTCACGCCTTTCCGGCAAAATCTCGCCCCCCTTGCCCTCGATCCAGTGGGCCGTCAGCCGGTGAGCCAGCGCCCGCTGGTCTTCCAGAGGGGTCACGATGTAGCAGGCCGGAACGCCGTACGTGCGGCAGGACCGCGCCAGATCGTGCAGATCGAGATTGGTGATCGCCGAGGCTATCGTTTCGCCCATCCTGTTCAGGACGGGATAATGCACCAGTGCAACGAAAAGGGGCGCCATCAGGATTCCCGGTCCGGCTCGCGCCCGCTCTGCCCGCCGCCGAATTCTTCCCCGGCCGCTTCGAGCAGGGCAAGGTCTTCGGCGCTGAGTTCCAGGCGGGAAAAGAGATCCGGGCGGCGCACGCTGGTCCGCAGGAGTGCCTGTGCCCTGCGCCAACGCCGTATCCTGTCGTGGTTCCCGGACAGCAGAATTTCGGGGACGCTCCATCCCTCGAAGTCCTGGGGCCGGGTGTACTGCGGATATTCCAGGACCGGTTCGCTGAAGGACTCCGCCGACGCGGAATCCGCGTTTCCCAGGACCCCCGGCAGGAGCCTGGTCACCGAGTCCAGAATCACCATCGCCGCGATTTCACCGCCTGTCAAAATATAGTCGCCGATCGAGATCTGATCGTCCGTAAAATGTTCGGCCACCCGCTCGTCCACGCCCTCGTACCGGCCGCACACCAGGGCGATTCGCGGAAGGAGGCTCAAGTCGCGAGCGATCTGCTGGTTGAAGAGCCTGCCCTGGGGGCTCAGCAGGATGACCTTCGCGGGTGGGCCGTCATCTTTCAGCGCCCGGAGCGCCGCCACGATGGGCTCCGGTTTCATGACCATCCCCTCGCCGCCTCCGAAGGGCCGGTCGTCGGTCATCTGGTGTTTGTCCGTCGCCCAGTCGCGAATATTGTGCACCCGCACCCGGATGAGGCCCCGCTCCCGGGCCTTTCCGACGATGCTCTCCTCCAGGGGTGAGGAAAACATTGCGGGGAAAATCGTCAGGATGTCAAAGATCATCTATCTCGATGTCACTCCAGGCCTTCCGGCAAGTCCACGGTGATTTTGCGCGCCTCGATAT
>LUZZ01000525.1 GCA_001603845.1 Syntrophobacterales bacterium Delta_01
AGAATGTGCCTGGTGATGAAGTTCTGGTAGAGGGTGGGGTAGAGTTCTTCGAGAAAATAGATTCCGCCGGGCTTCAGCACCCGGTGAATTTCATCCAGGGCGGACTGCCAGTCGGGAACGTGGTGGAGCACGCCGAAGCCGAACACGGCGTCGAACACGCCGTCCGGGTGCGGCAGGTTGAGGGCGTCGGCCGAAAAGAAGGAAATGCCCGGCCGCATCTCCGGCCCCAGGTAGCGGAAGGCCCGCTTTATCATCTTCGGATCGAGGTCCATCGCGAACAGCCGGCCGGGGGAAAACTCCTCGGCGACGATGCCGGCCCCCGCGCCGCGCCCGCACCCCACTTCCAGGAAGACCCCGCCGGGGGCCAGGGGCATGTGCCGTTTCATCCACCGGATTTCGAACCGCTGCTGGAACACACGGGAGGGGTTGTTGACCACCAGCAACTCCGCCCAATTGAGCTTCATGGGACCCGCTTCCGCTTATTCTTTTTTGCCGACATGAACCACGGCAATGCCGTCGGTCAGCCTGCGGTAGAAGACATGTTTCAGCCCGATCTCCTCCAGGATGCACTTCAGCCGGTCGGGATCGGGGAAAAGCCTTATGGATTCGGGAAGGTACGTATAAGCGGGCCGGCAACTGGCAAGCACCTTGCCCACCACGGGCATGATGTGGAAGGAGTAAAAATCGTAGAGCCACCGGAACCATGGCGTTACGGGCTCGGAAAATTCAAGGCACATCAGGGTGCCGCCGGGTTTCAGGACCCGGTGCATCTCCCGGAATCCGATTTCGAAATGGGTGAGGTTGCGTATCCCGAATCCCACCATGGCCGCGTCGAACGTGTCGTCCGGAAAGGCGATCCATTCGGCGTTGCCCTGGACGTGGGAAATTCGGCGGGCATGCCCGGAACTCTCGATCCTGGGTTTTCCGGCGGCCATCATTTCCCAGTTGATGTCGTAGAGCATCACCCGGCCCGAAGGGACCACCCGCTCGGCGGCCATCCGCGAAAGGTCGCCGGTGCCTCCGCACACGTCCAGCACCAGGTCGCCGCTTTTCAGCCCCATCATCCCCACGGCCATGCGCTTCCACTGGTAGTGGATGCCCAGGCTGAGGAGGGTGTTCATGGAGTCGTATTTTTTAGCCACGGAATCGAAATGACGGCGGACCCACTCCACCTTGTCCTTCTCCGGGATGGTGAGGTATCCGAAATGGGTCGTCTTTTCCGAATCGCAGCTTTGTTGGGGCATAGTTCAAACCGGCGGGACCACGAAGGTTCGTTTCTGGCCAGGTTTTAAAAACGGGAACGGAAAACGGCCGGGCTTCTCAGGCCGGCTTCACCACGAGACCCGAACGGATGCACCGCGTGCACGCCCGCACGCGCTTTACCGTGCCGTCCGGCCGCACATGGCGCACCTGCTGGAGATTGGGGTACCAGATCCGCTTGGTCTTATTGTTGGCGTGGCTGACGTTGTTGCCCACGGTGGGAGTTTTCCCGCAGAATT
>LUZZ01000185.1 GCA_001603845.1 Syntrophobacterales bacterium Delta_01
AGCTGAAAAATCCAGGTAACACATGGTCAATACTGGGATTTCTACGTTTTGCTCAGAAAGTCATGAATAATGCAGGTTAGGCGGGACTACGCCTGGCAGGCGGTGCGGCATCCGGTCGAATGATAAATGGGGGTGACGGGGCACCCGGGTCTGCAGTATCCGGGCTATTTCGCGGAATGGGCCGGGACCGTTTCGTTCATGGTCAGAAATGTCAGCACGATTTGCGTAAATTCCGCAGGCGCTTCGAACTGTAGATTGTGAGTCCCGTTCTTGAATTGGACCAGCCATGCCCCCGGAATCAGCTTCGCCAGGATCTTTGAACTCTCGATGCCCACGACTGTATCCGCGGTGCCCACCAGGAGCATTACCGGATTTTCGATGGATTGCATCTTGTGGAGAGGAGTTTTCCAATGCTTCGCTGCTTGGAATTGTTTCTCAACCGTGGGATTATCGGAGAGCGGTTTTCCTTTCAATTTGGCCGCAACGGAGCTTCCATTGGTGGATGTGGCATAGATAATCGCTTTGTTGATCCGTTCCGGATAGTACAGCAGCAAATTCTGTGTGGTGACGCTTGACTGCGAGAACCCCAGCACGTTTGTCTTGCGGACTCCGAGGGCATCCAGCAGGGCGATCGCGTCCTGGGCGAAGAGCCGGTAGGTGAACTCGACGCCATTGTCTGTCGTATACCCCATCCCCCTGTTATCCATAAGGATCAGTTGATACTTCTTTGACGCCGCATCGATAAACGCGGGCGACCAGCCATCCATCGTGGCTCCGAGCCCGGTAAGCAGCAACAAAGGCTCACCCGAACCGATCAGTTTATACCCGATCTGGATTCCGTTCCCGGTTGTCAGGTAGATGGCGTTGCCACGAGCATCCGAGGCTATCTTTTCGCCCACCGGCGAGATATTTCCGGCGTGGACCGCCGCCACACCAATAACCAGCGTGACGATCATCAGAATAAACAAGCGGCTACCGATTTTCCTCATGATAAATCTCCCTCGAAATCGACTTAGCGCGACAGGTATTTTGTCCTTGGCAGCACTTTTATCGTTTTTTCAGTCCAGTTTTGGGTTCTTTTCCAGGACTTGGCCGCTCCGGCACACCGTGCAGCAGTTCGGGAAAACGTTCTACACTCATCGAGTCCGCCCGCAGCGGCATTTGGCGGTTTCCGTAACCCGCTTCACAAACTCGGTCTTGGCTTGCGAGTAAGCTACCCGGTCTTTTTGATGAACAGCGGAAGCCCGTAGCTTGAGACATGCATATTCCCGCGCCGCATCCGGGTGCTCGATGAGGTAGTCACGAAACAGCAGGGTGTCCCAGTGTTCAAACTCCCGTTCAACCATATGGATGTGATGGGTCCTGTTCCCGTCCTCATCCCGCTTGATGAACCAGGCATAGAACGGAGGCGTATCGTCTCCCCAGGAAGGTCTCCAGAAATAATCGTAACCCTCGCCTTCCAGGATGGGCACAATCTTCAACTTGGTCTCATCAAGACTTGTCACCTCGACAAGAATATCCACAATGGGTTTGGCCGCAAGCCCGGGAACGGCGGTGCTGCCGAAATGCTCGATTCTTCGAACCAAGCCGGCGGGAAGGCAGGATGCCAGATGCCGTTTTTCCTGTTCGAACATTTCCGGCCAACGCGGATCGTAGGGCACTATGGCGACCGACTCCCTCAGCACACGATCCAACTTCTCCTGAAAAGTCTCCATTCGTCGTTGCATGTGATCCACCATTACCGTCTAAGCACGCTTCCTTGCGGATCGTGCTCCTTTTGCTCTTTCACTCTCCAAGGTGCGTTGCCGCCTGCCCGCGAGTTTGTCGCGATATTACGCGCAGATCCCCATCTTTGTCGATACGATTTACAAATCTTTGCATCGATAAATCTCTCTGGTCCCGGGACCGGCCGGGCGAGTTCACCACGCAAACTACAAGATTTCCCGGCTGGATATTCTATTCTGTTGACTTCCCGGCCTATTTAACGGCGGCTGTGCATCGGGCGCACCTGCTTTGACGGGGGATCATGTTCCTTCTTTTGCGATGTGGTTTATTCGATTTCTCCGCCTGATAACGCAACGCGACCATCCTCACCGGTTGAATACCTCATCCAGCGAAGGGCACCCCCGGAAAAGAGCGTGCTCCTTTTGAAGATTTTTCATGAGACCCTCCCCCGGCCGGCCTATAGAGTACAATCTACCGGCAGGCAATTGAAATTACTAATTTTTGAGCTTTGTTGGCGGGGCGATGTCAGGGCTGTTGCGAGATGGGAGCTTGACCGTGTTGCTGCTGACCTGCCCTCGATCTGAGGAGGCGGTCAGGCCCCGTCGAAGTGCGGCGGCTTTGACTTCGTTTCTTTCTGTGATATCTTCTCGGGCACGTGGCGGCCGGTGGCGTTTTGCCCATGCCCGGCTTCAAATCTCAATTTCCGGGTTTTATCGGTTGTGGAAACATTTGCCATAGACAACCTCCGAATAACGGTCGACAAGGAAGGGACCAACTCGTACGCGAAAGTCAGCTATCCTTTACGGTACGGCCGCTTCTCGGAAATAGTGACTCCTGAACATATCTTTCAATTTAACCTGAACGGGGAATTGAAATTTATCAAGGGCAGGGGCAAAAGATGGCCGCACCCTTCCGAATGGCTCAAAAAAACCATAGCCGATGACTGGGTATATTATTCAACCGGAGGTTATGCAGCGGGCACGTATGATTGTTTCGGCGAATATTATGTCCCGTGCCTGTCGTACCCGAGCAACCATTTCATTTCATGGGACCCGTTCGAAGAGGATGTCGTAAGGTCTGCGATTGAGGCGTGGGGCGACCTGCACGGGAAGTTGACCGGGTTGCATCCCGGGTCCATTTCTGAAAGGGGCAGGGAGTTTATCGCACTGGTCATATTGAATTCCCCGGCAGAGTTGCGCAAAAGATCGGAGACGCTTCATAAAATAATCGGAGACGGTATATCGGTCCTTCCCCCCGATACCCGGCACGTAGACTACGAAGTAATTCCCATAATCATAGCAGACGGATGCCTGTACAAATGCGGTTTTTGCAGGGTGAAGTCCCATTTTAATTTTGGGGAGCGTTCCAGGGATAACATCGAGTCCCAGATCACCGGACTGAAATATTTCTTTAAACGCGATTTATGCAATTACAATTCAGTGTTCCTGGGGCAGCACGACGCTCTCAATGCCTCGGTAGACCTGATCGAATTCGCTGCAAAATATGCTTTTGATGCCTTCGATCTAGGTAATTCAAACCTTAAGTGTCCCCGCTTGTTTCTATTCGGAAGCGTTGGTTCGCTGTTGAAATCGGACCATGATGCATTGAAACGAATGGACAGGCTTCCATTCAAAACTTACATCAATATCGGAATCGAATCGGCGGACCAGGAGACCCTGGACAAGCTCGGGAAAGGCGTCGCGGAAGGAGCCGTTCAAAAGGCTTTCGCGAAGATCATGGATATCAATCGACGGTATGAAAACGTCGAGATCACCTCAAACTTCGTGTTTGGATCCGACCTTCCCGATGGGCATATCGAATCATTCCTCCGGCTGATGGAAAAGAGCTTCGATCACCGGCTCGATAAGGGATCGATCTACTTCTCTCCTCTAATGAATGCCAAAAACAGCAGGTGGACAAAAAGCATCAAGAGGAAGTTCTTCGACTTAAAGGTCAAAATCCCCGCCCCGTCTTTCTTGTACCTCATCCAAAGGCTATAGGCGCATAAGGAGCATGGTACCCGCGTACTCGGGGTTGAAACGGGTAAGAGTGTTGTGCCTGGGGAGCCTTGCGGTACGCTTGACCTCATTGGAGAATTCGAGACCAAGCCCGTTGGCTCGGGAATTATGGTAGTCTACTGCTTCCTTGAACTTTGCTTGTGCCGGTTCAAGGAACTGGACGTTCATCGGGGCTTTTTGTCTACGTGATCAAAAACGTGTTTGGCGGGGATCGGCTTGATGTCACCCCGCTCAAATGCATCCAGGCGCTCTTCCGCAAAACGAAGGCCTGTGTCGCACTTTCTTTATTTGTTCGAACCTGCCTCGATGCTTTAGCTGGGAATTCAGGAATGTTTTTGTCTTTTTTGGGGCTGGAGTGTTAAGATTGTAATTACCGTGATTACAGATTGATCGCCGAGGAGATTCAAAATGGAAAAACAACCCCGTTGGAAAGACGTTAAGTTGGTGCAGATTGGCAACTCAAAAGGAGTTCGTATCCCCAAAGCTCTCCTGCAGAAATATGGTTTATCGGACTCCTTGGTCCTGGAAGAAACTGAACAAGGTATTCTTTTAAGAAAGAAGCAACAAAACAAATTCTCTTGGGAAGAGACATTCCGGGCAATGGCCAAAGAAGGAGAAGACTGGTCGGATTTGGATTCCACGCTGCTGGACGGCTTGGAGGAACACTGATTTAAATCCTACAGTAGGCAGCGAGATAAGTAAGATCCGCCCTGTCGTGATTGTCAGCCAAGACGCTATGAATCAACATCTGGAAACGGTGGTCGTTTGCCCTCTAACTTCAACGCTTCATCTTAAGTGGCGGTCGCGGCTACAGATCACCTGTGCCGGCAAGCCAGCCGAAGTAGCCGTTGATCAGATACGAACTATCAGCAAGCGGCGTTTACGGGAGAAAATTGATCAACTGACAGCCTCTCAGGCTTCCCAGTTGCGAAGAATCATTACCGAAATGTACGGTGAATAGTGGCCCGTATGGAATTCCCCAACGGCATCTCACAAACCTGCCGGACCGCATCTAATCGTCAGAGAGAACCCTTTTCGACCTCACACTTTTCAACATGCTCCGTTGCTTTTTCTCCTCCAATCGCCTGAGCTTCGCCGCCCTGCTGACCCGCGTTTTCTTCCTTATCGGAACCCGCCTCACCGCCTCCCACATCAACTCCACAAACCGCTCCACCGCCAATTCCCGGTTCGCTGCCTGGCTGCGGGTTTGCTGCGATATCACCCGCAGGATGCCGTCTTTGCCGATACGGTTTGCAAGCCGCCGCATCACCAGTTCCTTTTGTTCCTGCGACAGACTGGGGGAATTCGCCACATCGAACCACAGGGTGACCCGGCTGGATACCTTGTTGACGTTCTGCCCGCCGGGTCCGCTGCTGAGCGAAGCGGTGAAGCTTAGTTCCTCGTTGGGAATGGAGATTTGATCCGTAACCTTTATCATATAGAGACTGGTGTATGCGCCATTAACTATACGCAACGTCATAAATATTTGCGAAATGCAGAGAGCTACATTGGCTTTGGAGGCCATTTCCAGTCATAGCGATTATGCATTTATTTAGTGCTTCGCGTATAAAGCAGGAAACAAAAACTATCTTCATATCCAATCGATTTCAACCATATGCTCGACATTCTTGAACTCTGGGTCTCCTGTGACGACTGTTGCATTGTGTTTTAATGCGCTTGCCACTACAAAGCAATCCGCATAAGAGATAGCATATTTTGCCTTCACTTCCGATGCCGATGCGATGATATCCCAGGAGGCCGGCACCATGCGAATATAGAGTGTCTGAAACTGTTCGAGAAACTCCTCTGCGGACTTAGCCCCCACTTTCCTGATGGTGATGTAGTAAATCTCTCCCAAATTAATCTCGTTCATAAAGGCCCGAATCTTGCCACCCTGTGATGCTTGAAGAATTTCTTCCACCTTGTTCGCGCCGTCTTCATCCTGGGCGAACTTCAAAATAGCGTGCGAGTCAAATACCACGTCTTTCATCTATCTGGGTATCCTTCCTTCTTTCTTCAAGCAACTCTTCTGCAAGCGATGAATCCGCCCTCAGCACCCCTCGCATTGCCTTCACGGGTTCATCGGACAGGGGAACGATTTCCGCATGATTTCCAACAAGCCTGAATAGGACTTTTTTACCTGGTCCGATCCCGAGCTTCTCCCGGATCTGCTTTGGAATGACGATCTGACCCTTGGATGATGTTCTTACTATGGGCATTCTGTTTTACCTCCATAGACAATGACTTACCTATGAATCTATAGTTTAACATAAGCGCCATTAGTATGCAAAGCTTCTTCCGAAGCAACGGAGTCGGGGGCGGGCGAGGAAATCTGGACTAACCTATGGATTTACTTGAGCATAAATACCCTAAAATGTGTTGGCGTTCTGCTCGCCGGGGCCGCCGCTAAGCGATGCCGTAAACGTCAATTCCGCCTCGGGAATGAAAATATTGTCGGTGATGTTTATCATTGGCCGTGTCAAATAATGTCAAGTACGGGTGTTCTTATCTCCGGTGCGTGCCGGTCCCTGTCAATCGATTTCAAGTTTGTGCCCGCTCTTCCTGCTCTCTGTGGTACCCGGTGCTCCCGGCCGCCGGGCAGGCAACTCGCCGGTTTTAGCGGACGGGGAAATGATAGCTGCGTGTTTTTCGGTGTGCCAAAGCAGCACCTCCCACCCCTCGGAAGGGGTTCTCGCCGCGGGCGTGCGGATCACCGGAACGTACCCCAGGAAACATTTCGAACCGGCTGTTCCTGCCGCGAGCGTGCGGGATCACCTCCGGGGGCATCGGCTTGGCGGTTCCATTATAACTTAACATAATCAGGGTGGTAGATTACAGCCCTGCCTTCCGTTGACATCGGTTAATGAGTAAAACGGCCCCCGGCATTCTTCCAGGCTTATTGCCGCGGCCGGGAATGGGCGAAGCAACTGGGACGTGTCAATTTCGGGAAGCGAGGCGATACCATGGGGGATATCCACTGGACGGAAATCGTGTTCGGCGCGGCGACTTTTTTTGTATTGACTACCTATCATTTATACTGGATGTACCAGGTGCGCCGGGCGCCCATGCGGACATACCGGGGCGTTACGAAGCATCTGAGGCGCGTGTGGGTCGAGTCGGCGATCAACGAAAAACGAGACATCCTCTCGGTGCAAACGCTTCGCAACTGGATCATGGCGTCGAGTTTCCTGGCCTCGACGGCGATGATCATCGGCCTGGGGCTCCTGAGCTTTCTGTTCAAGCCGGAACACATCGCCGAGATACCCTTCGATTTTACCCTGATGTTTTCCAGGATGAAGAGCCTGTTCATGGCCAAGCTGATGCTGCTCATGGTGCACTTCTTCTTCGCCTTTTTCAGCTTCACCCTGTCCATCCGCTACATGAACCAGGTAAACTTCATGATCAACGTCCCCATTGCGTGCGATCCATTGCTCTCGCCCGAGTTCATCGCCCACACCCTGGATACCGGCATGGTGCACTACACCCTGGGCATGCGGGCCTTCTACCTGTCGGTGGTGGTAACCCTGTGGCTGTTCGGGCCGGTGTGGATGTTTCTGGGAAGCCTGGTGCTGGTGGTGGTCCTGTACAAGCTGGACCACTGCTGCGCCCTGGATTATTCGATCGCGCAGTGCGACATGCAGACGCGGACCCTGGCCGGATGATTCCCGGGGCCCGGCAGCCGGCAGCCGGCGGGAAGTGCCCGGCCCCCCGGGAGCCGCGGTGCTTACAGCTTGTAGCCGATCTGGCGCAGGAACCCCTTGCGCCATTGGATTTCTTCTTCGTCTTCCACCCCTTTGGGGCCGAACCCGTCCACCACGCCCAGGACGCCGCATCCCTGTTCGGTAACCGCCAGGACCACTTCCGTGGGGTTTGCGGTGGCGCAGAAGATGCGGCACACCTCCGGCACCATTTTCAACGCGTTGAGGACATTGACCGGGTAGAAGCCTCCGGCCAGAAAAATGATGAAGGTGTGGCCGGCGGCGATTGCCTGCGCGTTTTTACGGGCCAGATCGAGCATGTCGGAATCGGTGCCGGACCACCGCACGAGGCATTTGCCGGAAGCTTCGCAGAAGGCCATGCCGAATTTGATGCCCGGAACGGCGGATACCAGCGCTTCGTGAACGTCTTCGACCGTCTTGATAAAGTGCGTCTGGCCGAGGATAAAATTGATTTCCTCGGGTTTTTCTATCTTCACCGTAATCAGTTCCATGCGTTGCTCCTTATTGTTTGATCCGTTTTAAAGCGGTGTTGACGAGTTCGGCTTGATCCTCACCTGCCCGTATTACCGTATCCGGCGAAAATATGCGCTCGGGTTGTGAAATCGCTTTTCAGAGTAGCGTAAAAGGGAAAAATCCGGTACGCAAATCTGCACCGGCTTTGAACAGGCCACGAGATCAAAGGGGAGGGACCGGACTTTTCGAATGGCTGAAATTTCCGGCCCCCCCCGGCACGAAAATGTCGTGCGGCGGTGCCGATGCCGGCTTGCGTGCAAGAAGGCGGTTTGCAGGCTGAACAAATTGGCATGATTGCCGAAAAGCGGTGGATTCGAATCCTGGTTTATGGGCAAGGCCGTATTCCGGAGTGTTTGATTTTAACTTTTCATGGCCGGAATTTATTTTATTGGTGAGTTAATTCGTCCGTTAATGTCGAAAAGCAGTATAATCTTATCAATAGCATCGGCCTGCGGCAATGAGGTGATGCTTGTCGTTCCACCTTTGGAAGGAGATGTTTTCGAAATGAAAATAGGTTGTCCGAAAGAGATCAAAAGCCAGGAGTTTCGAGTGGGCCTGATTCCGGCGGCCGCCAAGGCCTATGCCGAAAGGGGCCACGAAGTGTATATCGAACGGGGCGCCGGGTTGGGGTCCGGGATACCGGACAGCGAGTACGCGGCCGCCGGGGGCAAAATCTGCGCGACCGCCGAGGAGGTCTGGAAAGCCTCCGAAATGATCGTGAAAGTCAAGGAACCCCTCCCGGTGGAATTCGACCTTATGCAGTCGGGGCAGCTTATCTATACCTATTTTCACTTTGCGGCCGATGAAACCCTGACCCGGGCATGCCTGGAGAAAAATATCGCGGCGCTTGCCTACGAAACCGTGCAGGTGCCCGATGGTTCGCTCCCGCTGCTCAAGCCGATGAGCGAAGTGGCGGGGCGGATGGCGCCGCTCATGGCCGCGTTTTATCACGGAAAGCCTTACGGGGGCAGGGGGCTTCTGGCAACCGGTGTACCGGGGGTTTCGCCCGCAAACGTGGTGATCATCGGAGGCGGGACGGTGGGAAGCAATGCCGCCAGGGTTTCGGCCGGGTTCGGCGCCAGGGTCACGCTGCTCGATATCAACCTGGACACGCTCGAACACCTGGGAAACATCATGCCGTTTAACGTGGCGCCTATTTTCTCCGATGCCTACACGCTCGAAAAAAGCCTCCGGCAGGCCGATATCGTCATCGGCGCCGTGCTGATCCCCGGCGCGAAGGCCCCCAAGGTCATAAAGCGCGAGCACCTGAAGATGATGAAGCCCGGATCGGTTTTCGTGGACGTGGCCATCGACCAGGGGGGATGCGCGGAGACGTCCCACCCCACCACTCACGCCGACCCCATCTATGTCGTCGAACAAATCGTACACTATTGCGTGACGAATATGCCGGGCGCCTATGCCCGCACGTCTACCTTTGCGCTCAACAACCGGACGATAAAATACGGCCTGCGGCTGGCGGACCTCGGAGTGGAGGCCGCGTGCGGAGCAGACCCCGCGCTGATGAACGGGCTCAACATGTACGGCGGGCTCATCACCTTCCAACCGGTTGCCGAGGCCTTCGGGTTGGAAAAATCTTATAAACCGGCCCCGGAAGCGTTCCGGAACGTGTAGGAAGCTACCGGAAAAAGTCCGTTCCCGCCGGTGAATTTCCGCCGGGCAATTAATTCGCCGACCTCTTGCGCAAATGTTGTTGGCGGAGGAATTCTTCTTGTTGTCCGGCGGAACAGGCCGTTCAGTCACGATATATTCCTACTGGAATAATATTAAACCGTTCTCTCCTCATTCGCGGTGATTCGAGCTGCGCTTCGACGACGCACTCCATCCGATAAAGAATTATTGTAAATTGATTATGAAAATGGTACTGTGCCTTCGCTGTGCCGTGAATGCCGTATCCTGATGAAATTTGATGGGGCTGTTTGTAACTTGGATTTTCG
>LUZZ01000186.1 GCA_001603845.1 Syntrophobacterales bacterium Delta_01
TTTTGCGTGGGCGATGATGAACATGGTCATCGCGTCGAGCATGCTGCAGCTCTTCATCTTCTGGGAGCTGGTGGGCCTGGCGTCCTATCTGCTGATCGGGTTCTACTACGAGAAGTGGAGCGCGTCCCAGGCCGGCAAGAAAGCGTTCGTCATGACTCGGGTGGGCGACGTGGGCTTCTTCCTGGGCCTGATCATCCTGACGCTGGGCTACGGAAACCTGGGGGTCCCCGATCTTAACCACGCGGCGGTCGTCCACGCCATTTCGCCCGCGCTGATCACTCTTTCGGCGCTGCTCATTTTCTGCGGGGTCATCGGCAAGAGCGCCCAGTTCCCGCTCCTGACCTGGTTGCCCGACGCCATGGAAGGTCCCACCCCGGTCAGTGCGCTCCTCCATTCGGCCACGATGGTGGCGGCCGGCGTTTACGTATTCAGCCGCCTGTTTCCGTTTTTTTCCATGTCGCCCGACGCCATGCTTGTCGCGCTGGCGATAGGCACCGTGACCATGGTGTTGTCTTCCACCATGGCCATGGTCACCTACGACCTCAAGCAGGTGTGGGCCTATTCGACCATCAGCCAGCTCGGCTACATGGTGATGGGCCTGGCCGCCGGCGGGTACTTCGCCGGGGTTTTCCACCTCACCACCCATGCCGGGTTCAAGGCCCTGCTTTTCCTTTGTTCCGGTATCTTCATCCATGAATTCCACACCAACGACATGCGGGTGATCGGCAAGCAGGGCGGCCGCAGGCTGACCATCCCGATGGTGTGCATCATCGTGGGCGCCCTGGCGCTTTCCGGGGTGTTCCCGTTCTCCGGGTTTTTCAGCAAGGAGGCCATCCTGGGGGTGCTTGCGGAAAAGCACAACCAGATCTGGGTATGGGCCGGCCTTCTCGGTGCGCTCATGACCGCCTACTACAGCTTCCGGCTCATTTTCTTTCTCCTGTTCCCCAAGGGCGGGATCGAGGAAAAACATCCCGTCGACGAAATGGAAGCGCACGTCAAGCACGACCACGCCGAAGAACATCACGGGCAGCTTTTCTGGGCGATGGCCATACCGGTGATGATCCTGGCCACCATAACGCTTTTCCTGGGCTTTTTCGAACACTCGCTGCAGGAAATCTTCTCCGGGGTTGTCGCCTCGGGCCACGGCCTGGTGCACGCCGCCCAGCACGGAGGCGGTGAGGCCGCCGCCGGGCACCACCAGTGGCTGCTCATCGCCGGGGTGTCCGCCGGAATCCTGGGGATCGCGGTGGCCTGGTTCGAGTACGGCAGAAAGGGCGCCAGCCGCAAGGGCTTTCTCAGCTACGTCCCTTCGGTGTGGACCCTTTTCGACCGCCGGTGGTTCATGGACGCCTTTTTGAGGAAAGCCCTGGACAACTTCATTTACGCCGGCCTCACCAACCTTTTCACCCGAAACGACAGACGGGTGATCGACGGCGGCGTCGACGGAATCTGCTTCTTCACGGAGGCCGGCGGACGCCTGTTCAGTTTCGCTCAGTCCGGAATGCTGCAGTACAACCTGCTGATCATGGTTGTGGCGGTCGGAGTGGCAGTGCTCTGTTTCCTGTTCTAGGACCATCCGCCCCTTCGTGCGCGGGGTTGCCGGGGGTTCCCGGCGGGGCCGCGCGGGAGGGCGCAAAAACTCTCAACGGCATCATGGTGTAAAGGTATCCAATGACTTCGATGGAAATGGCCGGTTTTCCGATCCTCACCGCGATCCTTATGTCCACGATTTTGGGATTGGTGACAATTTTATTCATTCCGCCAGATCGGACAAAGCTAATCAAAAAAGTCAGCCTGGGCTACGCTTCCGTGGGGCTGGCGCTTTGCCTCTGGCTGTTTATCGCCTTCGACAAGCACAAGGGCGGGCTCCAGTTCGTCGAACGCAGCCTGTGGGTGAAGAGCCTCGGGATTTACTGGTTCAACGCCGTGGACGGCATCAACCTGCCCATGCTGCTCCTGACGGCCATCGTCCTGTTCACGGGCATCTGGACGATGTGGGAGCTGGAATACCGGGTGAAAGAGTTTTTCGCCCTGATGTTTCTGCTGGTGGCGGGGGTCTACGGCGTTTTCATGTCCATGGACCTGTTCTGGATTTTCGTGTGGTACGACGTGTCCCTGTTCCCGATGTACCCCCTGATCTCGATATGGGGCGGCACGCGCAAGGAATACGGCGCGATGAAGCTGACCTTGTACCTGCTGGCGGGCAGCGCGCTCATCCTGCCCGGAATCCTCTACGCCTGGGTGCAGGCCGGGGCCGGCACCTTCGACCTGTTCGAGCTTCAACGGATCGGGTTTTCCCTGTTCGACCAGAAGCTGCTGTTCATCATGCTCTACATCGGTTTCGGAATCCTCGCCGCTGTCTGGCCGTTCCATACATGGTCGCCGGTGGGCCACGTGGCGGCTCCCACCGCGGTCAGCATGATCCACGCCGGCGTCCTGATGAAGCTCGGGGCCTACGGCATTCTGCGCATCGCCATGACCCTGTGCCCGCAGGGGCTCGAGTACTGGTCGAACCTCATGGCCCTGCTGGCCACCGTGGGCATCGTGTACGGGGCGCTGGTGGGGTTGTCGCAAACCAACCTCAAATACGTGATCGGCTATTCGAGCGTTTCCCACATGGGAATCGTGGGCATGGGGCTGGCCACCATGACCGTCGGCGGCATCAACGGAGCGGTTTTCCAGATGTTCGCCCACGGGGTGATGACGGCCCTTTTCTTCTCGTCGGTGGGCTACATCTATGACCGAACGCACACCATATCGATACCGGAGCTGGGCGGGCTGTCCAAGACGATGCCCGTGGCGTCCGGGTTCTTCATCGTGGCCGCCCTTGCCGGTATCGGCGTGCCGCTGATGGCGAGCTTCTGGGCCGAGCTGCTGGTGTTCATCTCCGCGGTGGGGCGGTTCCCGGCCCGGGGCATCCTGGCCCTGACCGGCCTGATCGTGAGCGCCCTTTTCATGCTGCGGGTCGTGCAGCGGACCTTCTACGGCGAGAAGAACGAAAGATGGGCGCACATACCCGACGTCAACGCCTTTCTGGCCACTCCGCGCGTCATCCTGATCGGGGTCATCCTGTTCTTCGGGTTTTTTCCGAAAATCATGCTCGACGTGATCCAGACCGCGGTGATTCCTTTCGTCGGATCGTTCTAGCCTGTCCGGGCTTTGCAGGGAGGACCGGGGGCGATTTTAAGCACTTACACGGTTATGAGCCGGGCCGGGGTTGGGCCCTGCGAATCTCCGCTGGAGGCGAGGTAAACGAAACAATATGATTCAAGATTTCTTTCTCTTCCTCCCCGAGTTGTTCGTCATCGTGGCCGCGCTGGTTTTCTTCGCGCTTTCGCTGAAAAAGGCGGCCGTTCCCGAGGTCCTCAACCGGTGGGCCCTCGCGCTGGCCGGAGCAGCGCTGATCATCACCGTTGCCTGCGGACGCCAGCAGGGGATGCTGTTCTTCGACTGCTACCGGGTGGATCTGTTCAGCCAAGTGTTCAAGGTCCTGATCGTGTTGGGCACCTTCTGGATCATCTTCTCGTCCAGCGAGTTGAAGGGCATCAGCGGGAGGCAGCACGCCGAGTTTTATTTCTTCATTTTCGTGTGCACGCTGGCGATGATGATGCTGGTGAGCGCCGTGGAGCTGCTGACCATCTACGTGGCCATCGAGCTGTCCTCGTATTCGCTCTACCTGCTGGTGCCCATGCGCCGCAACGCGGACCAGTTCGCCGAGACGGGCATCAAGTATTTCATGATAGGCGTCACCGCCTCCGCGCTCATGATATTCGGCATCAGCCTGATCTTCGGCGTGACCCAGACCACCTTCGTTTCGCAGATCATCCACAGGCTTCCGGCGGTCATCGCCCAGCCGGCCGCCATCATCGGCCTCGTGCTGGCGCTTTCCGGCTTTTTCTTCAAGCTGGCGCTGTTTCCGTTCCACATCTGGGCGCCGGATGTCTACCAGGGCGCCGCGAACCAGGTGACGGCCTACATCGCCACGGCTTCCAAGATGGCGGCTGCGGCCGTTATCATCCGTTTTTGCGGGTTTTCCGGCGGCGCCAGCCAGAGTTTCGTAAATTTCCTCATCGTTTTGTCCATTCTTTCGATGACCTTCGGCAACCTGGTGGCCATCATCCAGAAAGACATCAAGAGGCTTCTCGCCTATTCCAGTATCGCCCACGCGGGCTACATCCTCATCGGCATCCTGTCGCTGACCGGCAGGGGCTTTGCCAGCGCGATCTACTACGCGATCGCCTATCTGGTGATGAACTACTCGGTTTTCATGGTGATCATGAAGATAGCCGACGACGGCCACAACCTCCAGATCAAGGAACTGGCGGGGCTGCACAAGCGGTCTCCGCTGCTGGCGATGACGCTCATGGTGGGGCTGTTCGGGCTGGCGGGAATCCCCCCCACGGCCGGGTTCACCGGGAAGTTCCTGGTGTTCGCCGCGGCCCTGGAAAAGGGGTACCTGTTCCTGATCATCATCGGCATGATCAACGCCACCATATCGCTCTATTACTACCTGATCGTGATCAAGGCCGCGTACCTGCTCAAGCCGGTCAACCCCTACCCGGACGTCAGGGTGGATTCCTGGACCCGCATGCTGAGCATCGCCCTGGTGATCGCCATGGTGTACCTGGGAGTGTTCCCCGATCAGGTGGTGTCCCTGACGGAGGCGGCCGCGAAAAGCCTGTTCTGACATCGGGCGGCGGTGGGCGAAAGCGCCGCGTCGCCGTTATGAAAGCAAATGCGCACAAGAAAGGCCGGGAGCGGATCGACTCCCGGCCTTTCTTGTTTTTTGGTTCGGCCTGTTTCCTCCCCGTCGGTATTTTAAGGGAGCGGGGGAAGGGGCTGTTGCCCAAAAGAACATTAGGTTCGCCGATAGCGCAACGAACGAAAATCCCCCTCCCTGCGATGGGAGGGGTTAGGGGAGGGTGTTGTACTTTCAGGTACTTACTCCCCCTCCCGCCAAGGGAGGGGAGCGGTCTGCGCTATTTTGCGGTACCCGACCGAGATTTTGGATTTCGGCAACAGCCCCGGAAGCCTTCCCCCGCGCGTTTAAAGCGTCGTTTCACGCCTCTCGGACTCTTCCGGGGGCCGCATTTGGGCGTCACGGGCCGTCTGGAGGACATCTTTGGTCTTGAACCCTTCGAACCACAGCCAGATTATCCCGAACGCCAGCATGGGGGCCACTTCGATGACGTGAAGGGCCAGGGCGCAGCTAAGTCCCACCGCTATTTCCACGGAAAAAAGCTTGAGCGCGCCCACCGTTGCAAGCTCGAAGCCGCCCAGGTTTGCGGGAGTGCTCACCACGGCCACGCCGAAATTGAGCAAAATGAGCGTCACCGGGGTGGCGATGAGGGGCAGGGGCAGGCGGAACGCCCGGAAGATGAACCAGATCATCGCCGCCCGCAGGACCCAGGACAGGACGGAAAGAAACAGAACGGGAAACAGGAGTCCGGCCTTGCGCATGACGGAGAGCCCGGCCATGAAGTGATCGACCTCGCGCGCGATCCGGGTGCGGATTTTTCCGGCGGAGTTGCGGCAGACCTTGTGGCTGATTCCGGCCAGCGCGAAAATCACCGCAATGGATGCGGCGAACAGCACGCCGCCGATGAGGCCCAATTTCGTGATCGAGGGCGGGAAGGGGTAGAGCATGGCGGTGAGCGCCATCAACACGAAAAAAAAGAAAAAATCGGCTATCCGGTCCAGCATGAGGGCCGAAAACGAGCTGGACAGGCTTATTTTCTCGGTTTTGGCGACGTAGTACGCCTTGGCGCCGTCCCCGAACCTCAGCGGGAGCATGATGTTGCCGATGATGCCGGTGAGGGTGGCGTTGAAGCCGTTACGGATGTGCAGCTTCCTGGTTACGGGAAAGAGGATGACGGAAAGCCGCAGCCCCTCGACGAACGTATTGGCCAGGTTCAGGACGGGCACCCACACCGCCCAGCGCCATCGGATGCCGGTGAATGCCTGCGCCACCTTCCTGAGGTCGGCGTAGGCCAGCATGATTGCGAAGATCACTGCGATGATGCCGAGCGAGACGAGGCGGGCCGTCCGGGTCCGGTTCATCGGCGGGCGGCCTCCATCATTTCGGACACGGTCACCAGGTGGAACCCGCGCCGCTTGATTTCGTCGATGATCGTGGGAAGGGCGCGCACGAGCTGGCTGGAATCCGCCCCGTCCTCCACGCCGCGGCCGTCATGAACGAGCAGGATGCAGCCGTCCCGGATGCCGCGCAGCGTCCGCCGGACAATGACTTCCACCCCCGGCCGGTCCGTATCCCACACCCCCAGGGTCCAGGCGACGGGAATGCAGCCGGCCCGCCTCGCCTCCCGGTCCACCCACGGGTTTCTCCACCCGTGCGGGGCGCGGAAAAGCGTGGGCCGCCTGCCCGTGAGCCTTTCGATGAGGTCCGAGGTCCTCGCGATTTCTCCGGCGATAGCGGCCGGGGACTTCAGGGGAAGTACCCGGTGCGTCCAGGTGTGGTTGCCGAGTTCATGGCCCTCTGCCGCGATCCTGCGCACCGCGCCGGGATATCTTTCGCAATTTTGCCCGAGCATGAAAAAGGTCGCCCGGACGCCTTTTTCCTTCAAAATATCCAGGATACGGGAAGTAAACGGTTCGTTGGGGCCGTCGTCGAAGGTGATGGCCACCCGGTTTCGACCCGGCTCGCCCTTCCAGAAGATTTTGCCGAAAACGGGCGATCTCCTTTCCAGGACGGCGAACGTCAAAATGCCCGCCGACAGGACCAGGAGCGGGAAAAACCAGGCCGAAAAGCTTCCATACGGGGTGGTGCGTACGAGGATTCCCGCAGCCGCAGATGCAACCAGAGCGGAAACCAGCGTTATGGCTGCCAGGATTTTCAATACCATTGATTGTTTAATATTTCCTTATAGTATCCGGCGATTGCGTCGGTGACCGAGTCCCATGAAAACTTCAGGGCCTTGGCCCTGCCGTTTTCGCCCATTTGCCGCCTCAGTTCGCGGTCGCCGAGCAGCGCCAGGAGGGCCTTCGCAAATGCCTTCGGGTTGTGGGGCTCCACCAGAAACCCTTCCCCGGAACCCATCAGCTCCCGGTAGCCGCAGTTTGCGGTCGCCACGATCGGCTTTCCGGATGCCATCGCTTCCAGGAGGGTGATCCCGAAAGAAGCCTTATCGACGGGGGAGCAGAATATGTCGCAGCTCGAATAGTAGCGGTTGCGTTCGTGGAGCACCGGTCCGGCCAGGTGGATGTCGGGCGAGATGTCCTCGGAGACCAGGTGTTTATAATACTTCTTGAGCGGCCCGTCGCCAACGATTATAAGCCGTACGGAGGGGAATTTCGCCTTCACCAGGCGAAACGCCTCGATCATGAGCGCCAGCCCGTTTCGGGGGTCGAGCCGTCCCAAAAACAGCAGGTTCATCTTGCCGCCGTCGAACCGGGGCAGCCTGGGAACGGCCGGGTTGAACTCGGAAACGTCCACCCCGTTGGGAATTATCCGGGCGTCCACTTTAAAAAATCGGTTGAGCGATTCGATACAGCTCCGGGATACCGCGATCTGGCCGTTCAGCTTTTGCAGCAGGCCCTTCTGGATGGGGCCTTTGAGGAAACTGTACCAGAGGCTTCGTTCGAAGTAGGTGTGAAATGTGCCCACGGTGGGGCATCCGGCGGCCAAAAGAGCCATCATGGGCAGGGTGGGCACCAGGGGCGAGTGCAGGTGGAGCAGGTCGAATTTTTCGCGCTCCAGCACGGCCCGCATTTCGCTTCGGAGCCTGAGGCCGAGGGTCAGCCTGGCGAGCGAGCCGTTGCAGTAGACGGAAGCGCTCCGGCCGATGCGGATGACCTCCACCGGCGGCCGCGCTCCGTTTCGGGACCCGTTGATCCCCGAAGTTATTATTTTGACCGTGTGACCCCGGTCCCTCAGGCGCAGGGCGGTGTTATGAACGTTTTCGGAGATGCCGCCGAGCAACGGATAATAATATTCGGTCACTATTCCCAATTTCAGGCCCATCTCGCGTCTCCAGTACTCAGGTGAAGCAACCGAATCTTATAGTGACAAGCCTTGCTCTCGACAGTTCCAGCGCCCGAAATCGGCTCCTATTTACCACGAATTGCGCAAAATCAAAGAAATATTTTCGAGTGCCGATTTGGACGGGTTTCGGCCGGTATGAGAGCGGTGCAAAAGTCGACGTCCCGCCAAAGGCGGGCTGCATTTTGCCTGGTAAACCAGCAAGTTTTGAGCAAAATTAACGCTCGGGGATTTCGCGCGCAACCGGATCGAGGATGGGTTTTGGAAGATTTCACGGGAATAGACCCGGCGGGGAAGACGCCCGCCGAAATAGAGCTGGAATGGTTTGAAAACGTCTACCGGGGAGACATTCCGCAGCTCACGGTGCGGGCCGTCGTAACCGGCGGGCTGCTGGGCGCGGTCATGAGCCTGTCGAACCTGTTCGTGGGGCTCAAGACCGGCTGGGCGCTGGGGATCGCCATCACCGCCTGCATCCTTTCGTTTACCCTCGGGGCCGCCCTGCACCGCATCCGGCTGTTGGGCTCGAACCTTTCCATCCTCGAAAACAACTGCATGCAGTCCACCGCGAGTTCCGCGGGCTATTCCACCGGCAGCACGATCGTGAGCGCCATTTCGGCCCTGCTGCTCATCCAGGGCCACCACCTGCCGTTTTGGACCCTCATGGCGTGGACCGTCCTGCTGGCCATGCTCGGCGTCTTCCTGGCCGTCCCCATGAAACGGCAGATGGTAAACATCGAACAGTTGCCTTTCCCGAGCGGGCTGGCGGCGGCGGAAACGCTGCGCTCGCTCTACGCCGGGCAAGAGGGAAGTTCCGGGAAGGCAAAAGGGCTGGGAATCGCCGGAGTCCTGGGCGGGCTCGTCGCCTTCATGCGGGACAACCGGCTGGAGTGGTGGCCGGGATTTTTGAAACTGCCGGGGATGCTCGATTTTCCGGGGACCCTGGCCGGCAGGAGCCTCGCTGCCTGGACCGTTTCCTTCGAGGTGAGCGGCATCATGGTCGCCGCGGGGGCGATCATCGGCCTGAGGGTGGCCTGGAGCATGCTCGCCGGGGGGATTCTCAACTACTTCCTGCTTGCCCCCTACGTGTACGAAAAGGGCATCATCCAGGAACTGGGATACAAGAATATCGTCGCGTGGAGCCTGTGGGGAGGCACCGCCCTGATGGTAAGCTCCGGCCTGCTGACCTTCGCCTTCCAGTGGAAAACGGTCCTCAGCGCCCTGGCGGGAACCGGGCGGATGTTCAAACGGGCCGCCTCCGCGCCGGCGGACCCCAGGCTGGCCCGGATGGACGCCATCGAAGTTCCGGGAAGCTGGTTCACGTTCGGCGTGCTGTTTTCCGGGGCGGGCATCGTGGCGGTGCAGGTGGTCAGCTTTTCCATTGCCTGGTGGATGGGGGCCGTTTCGGTCCTCATGACGTTTTTCCTGGCGGTTGTGGCCTGCCGTGCGACCGGCGAGACGGACATCACCCCCATCGGGGCCATGGGGAAGATCACGCAGCTCACCTACGGGGTCCTCGCCCCGACCGATATCACGGCCAATCTCATGACGGCCGGGGTGACGGCCGGCGCGGCGGCCTCTTCGGCCGACCTGCTCACCGACCTCAAATCCGGCTACCTTTTGGGGGCCAACCCGCGCAAGCAGTTCATCGCGCAGTTCCTGGGAGTTTTTGCCGGGGCGGCGGTGATCGTCCCCGCTTTTTACCTGCTGGTCCCCACGCCCGATGTCCTGGGCGGGGAGAAGTTTCCCGCTCCCAGCGCCCAGGTGTGGAAAGGGGTGGCCGAACTGCTGGCGCACGGGCTCTCCAGCCTCGATCCGACGGCCAGGCTCGCGCTGGCCGTCGGGCTGATCGCGGGGGCGGCCCTGGCCGTGCTGGACCGTTTCGCCCCGGCTCGCCTGCGCCCCTACCTGCCTTCGGCCATGGGACTCGGGCTGGCCTTCGTGATTCCTTTCTGGAACACGCTTTCCATCTTCCTGGGCGCGGCGGTCGCTTTTTTCGTGAGAAAGACACGGGCGGGGGCCTACACCATTCCGGTGGCCTCGGGAGTCATCGCAGGAGAGAGCCTGGCGGGAGTGCTGGCGGCCCTGTTTTCAGCGCTCGGAGGAGGGTGAGCGCCCGTCCGGAGCGATTTCGTATCCAAAAAAAGAGCAGAGGAAAGCTTCCGGGGCTGTTGTCCGAAAGGATATTACGGTTCATCAATAGGGGAACAAACAATAGGGGAGCGAACGATAGGGAACAAACGAAAATTCCCCTCCCTGCGATGGGAGGGGTTAGGGGAGGGTGTCGTATTGCCGGGCGCTGACGACCCCCTTCCTCCGCGCCCTCCGGGTTCGGCCGCACGTGCGCGTCGAGCGCTCCGTTTACCGGCTTCCGGTTTCCGGCTCTTCCAACCCTTTGCCCGCATTTCCTTCCAGGGCCAGGATGTTTTGCCTCAACTCGGCGGGCAGGGGTGTTTTCCGCTTCACCTTGTAGTCGTAGGTGACCAGGACGTCTTCCCCTTCGGCGGCCACCTTCGAAAACCTGTGGCTGATGAGGACCGTTTTCATGGTGAACCGGTCCTTGCCGATCTCGGAAACCCTCGCTCCGATTGAGATCATGTCCGGGTAGGTCAGGGCGATTCGAAACCTGCACTGTGTGAAAGACAGGATGGGGCCCACGCCGGTTTTTTCCATGATCTCGCTCAGGCCGACCCTGTCGCAATAGGCGATGCGGGCGCTCTCGAAATACCGGAAATACCTCACGTTGTTCACGTGCTGGAAGGCGTCCATATCGCCCCATAACACCGGCAGCTCGATAATGACCGGAAAATCCCTGAGCTTTTCATGATCCATCGACTTTCTCCCACAATGACGTTGCCGCACTCGATAGCAGCCCTCAGGGACCCTGCGAACTGACCGGGACCGCCGGCTCCTTCCGGGGCGGGGCCGAAGCGCCCTCGCCGGCCGTGACCATCAGCTCGCTTACCGGGACGATTTTTATGCCGTTTTTGGCAAACGTCGGCGCGGCGTCCCGCAACGCCCGGTAGGTGGCATCGTGCGGATGGCCGATGGCGATCGCCGTGCCGTTTACACGGGCCAGCCGGATCAGTCTTTCCAACTCGGAGTGGATGGAACCGGTGGAAAGGCTGTTGTCCAGGAAGACATCCCGCTTGGCGCACGGCATGCGCAGTTCCTGGGCCACCGACAACGCCTTGCTCCCGGGACTGGTGTAGCTGTCCAGGAAAAAGAGCCCGCGACGGTGCAACTCGCTCAGCACCACCTTCATGGACGCCGCGTCTTCGGTGAGCCGGGAGCCCATGTGGTTGTTCACGCCCTGAAAGTACGACGAGGTGCTCAGGTCGGCCGCTATGGTGCTCTTGATCGCGTCGCCCGACATGGAAAACAGCAGCGCGCCGCGGCCGGGGTTGGTCTTGGGATACCCCTGGGGCTCCATGGGCAGGTGCAGCATGATCCCCTTGCCCTTCGAGTGGGCCAGCTTGGCGATATCGGTGCTGTACCGCAGGTACGGCAGGATGGAGAGAGTCACTGGAAACGGGAGCGAGAGGAATTTCCTGGCCGCCTGGATATCCCGGCCTATATCGTCGATGACTATGGCCACCCTTGCGAGCATGGGCCCCGTGGGCGGTTGCGGCGGAGGCGGCGTCGGAGCCGGCCGGTTGAGGGCCAGCAGGGTGGTCGAAGCAGGGGCCGAGGGCGCCAGGTCCCTGGACGAAAAAGTCGGCCGGGGCGCAAGCACGGGCCCCGCGGGAAGCTCCGATTCCGGGTGCTTCTGCGGCCCGTGGACGGCGTTTGCGCGGGGCGGCTGCACCTGGAGCGGCTGCGCCTGGGGCGCGTTGCCGGCCGTGGTCGGGCCGGACGCTTCCGTGGAGACCTTTTCGCGATGCGCCGTCGCTGCCCGCGTCGCCGGGGCGGTCGAACTGCCGGCGCCGGCGGGACTCGCCGTTTCCCGGACGGGCGCCGCCACGGGAGGCCGCTGCGCGGCCTTCTTGTCCGCAAGCAGTCTTTTCTTAAGATGGCCGCCGGTGCCGCTGAAGTAAATCAACGACCCCAGGACGGCGACCGCAACGATCCATACCGCCAGCAGCGGCAGGCTCGGAAGCTTTCCGCGCAGGGAAAACACCTTGGATTTCCCCCGCTTTCCGGACGTTTTTCGCCCGGTCCCGGAAGTCGAGCTTTTCCGCCCGTTTCCCGAGGATTTTTTCCGCCCCGCCGCAGGTTCCTTCCTGCCCGGCTTCCCGCTCGAACCCATCTAAACCTGTACCGTAAAATATCCCTGCGCTTATTTGAACTGCATCTGGGCCATTATCTTGTAGCCCTTGAGCAGATCAAGAGCGCGCCGTACCTGGTTGTCCTGCTCCACGAGCTTCTTGCCTTCGGCTTTAGCCGCTTCGGGTTTGGGGGCCTGGTCGGACTTTTTGATTTCCATGTGCCGCGGGAGGTCCTTTTCCCTTATGCGGGCGACGTCGTCTCCCTGGGCTTCCTCGGCTTTGTGATTTTCCTTCTTCACGATGATGTCGGGCGTTATGCCCTTGGCCTGGATGGACCGGCCCGAGGGCGTATAATACAGGGACGTGGTGAGCCTCAGGGCGGAGCCCTCATTCAGCGGGATAACGGTCTGCACCGATCCCTTCCCGAAGGTCTGCTCGCCCATGATGATCGCCCGCTTGTGGTCCTGGAGCGCCCCGGCGACGATTTCCGACGCGCTGGCGCTGCCCGAATTCACCAGCACCACCATGGGATAGCGGTGCTCCTTGGTGTTCTTGTGGGCTTCGAAGCGCATCTTCTGGCTCTCCAGCCGTCCGCCGGTGTAGACGATGAGGCCGCTGTCCAGGAATTCGTCACTCACTTCCACCGCCTGGTCGAGAAGACCGCCCGGATCGTTTCTCAGGTCGAGAATGAGCCCCTGCATGCCCGGATTTTCCGCGTCCAGGTGGTCGAGCGCCTTGCGCAGATCGTTTGCCGTCCCGCTCTGGAAGCTGGATATCCGCACGTACCCGTACCCCGGATCGAGCGTGCTCCACTTGACGCTCTGGATGGAGATCACATCCCTCACCAGGTTGAATTCCAGTGGCTTGTGTTCGCCCTTCCTGATGATGGTGAGCTTCACCTTCGTGCCCTTGGGGCCGCGCATCTTCTGCACGGCGTCCATCAGGGACATGTCCTGCGTGGGCTGCTCGTCGATTTTGACTATCTGGTCGTTGGCGTGAATGCCGGCCTTGTCCGCCGGGGTGTCCTCCAGCGGAGCCACGACCGTCAAGACGCTGTCCCGGATGGTGATCTCGATGCCGAGGCCGCCGAACCTGCCCTTGGTCTCGATCTGGAGCTCCTTGTAGTCCTCCGGTTTGAGGAACGAGGAGTGCGGATCGAGTTCCCTGAGCATCCCGTTGATGGCCCCGTACATGAGCTTCTTCTGGTCCACCTTTTCCACGTAGTTGTCCTGCACGATGGACATCACGTCGCTGAAAAGCTTCAGATACTTATATACGTCCTGGTTTGCGGGTGCGGGAGGGGCCGCCTTGGCCCCGAAACTCGAATCGCTCCCCGGCAGGAGCATCAAGGCGATGCCCACGAAAAGCAACAAAATCTTAGAGCGGCTTTTAAGCATTGGAATTCCTTGCTGGTTCAAGAATTTTCAAACCTGCGCAAGCCGGGACCTTCAAGTACGCGCAAGGTGGAACGGCCCGACACGCATTGTTCGGTTCACGGATTTTCCGCTGGAACATACTAGAAGCAAGTGAATTTAACAGCACCGGTCCCGATCGGCAACTCAATTCTCATCCTGTACCGGTGCCCGTTGAAACCGACCGGTGTAGGGCCGGGGCATCGCACCGATTCGAAAACCATACACTCGAAACCGGGAAAAAAGGCTCCCGAACCGCACGGATTTGTTCCAGGGCGGCCGGGCGCACCCTTGGCGCCTTCTCATTCGCCCGTGCGGCAATCCGCCGGGATGGAGTGCATAGTAACACGATCCATGCCAAAAAACATGGTGGTTCGAAGCGGGCGCGCGGACTTCACATCACGTCCATGCGGCTGGTGATGCAGGCCCGGCACGATCCGGAACGCGCCTGCGCGGCGTCGGTCAGCGAAAAAACGCCCACGATGTTGTCGGCGGTCCCGCTGTAGACGAAAAACCGCTGGATATCGCAAAAAACCATCTGGCGGATGGCCTTTGCCAGGTCCTCTTCCTGGTCGCACGATCGAACCGGGGTCATCATGATGGCGGCGGCGCACTCCGAGGTGGGCACCCCGTGCCTGTAAGCCAGGACCAGGTCGGTGCTGGAAATCACCCCGGCGGGAAGGCCTCCGGCCGAAGTGATGAGCAGCGCCCCGAACCGGCGTCCCCCGAGTTCTTCGAGGACCCTCAGGATGGTGTCCCGGTCCGGGAGCGTGCGCACCCGCGGGGTCATCACCTCCTTGACCCGCAGCCGGTCCAGGGCATCCAACTGCTTCCTGACGTTTCTTTCGCACCGGTGGCAGTAGCGGTAGAGCAACCCGACGATGTCCGGGTAGGACACCACCCCCGTGCTGTGTCCCCGCAGGTCGTCGCTGACGTAGATCCGGTGCAGGCCCTTGTCCTGCATGATGTTCAGGGCGAACTCCAGGGTATCGTCGGGCGAGCAGGTCACCACGGAGGTGCTCATGATGTGCCACACCGGCGAGCTTATGGGGGCCGAAGTGTAGTAGGCTCCCATGAGGTCGGTTTTGGAAACCACGCCCACCGGGTCGATCTGCTTATCGGTGGCGAGGACCGCGTTGATCTTGTTCTTGATCATGCACCGGATGGCCTGCTCGATGGTGGAATCCACGGGGATGCTTGCCGCGAACCGGCGCATCACCTCCCGAACCTTCAACCCCTTGAGCATTCTTTTGGGTTCGATAATCGGCATGAGGGCTCCAGTCCGCCGTCTCACGGGCCGGAGCGGCCCTTGTTTCCACCGCCCCGAAGCGGCGGGACGGCCCCCGCCGCCTTCCGGAAGCACCTCAGCGCCTCAGCGCGCGGGCACGGGTTCCGGTTCCCGTTCCATCAGGTAGAAGAAGACATCACTGATGTGTACGACTCCTATGACCTTGCCGTTTTCAATCACCGGTATGCGCCGGATGTGCTTCCTGGTCATGATGTCCACCACCAGCAGCAGGTGGGTGTCCGGGGTGACGGTGATGACCTCCGCGCTCATGAGGTCGCCCACCAGGATCGACCGGGCCTGGTGGAGGCTCTCCTGGATGAACCCCGTGACGTCGATGTCGTTCATCTCCCCCCAGATGTGAATGTGCTTGGGACGCATGAGGACAAGGATGTCGTACATGGAGATCATCCCCACCAGCTCGTTTTGCTCGCCCACCACCACCATGCCGAATACGCGGCGTTCGAGCTTGCGGGAGGCTTCCTTGAACACCTTGACCGCCTGGAGTACCGGAGTATTGGCGCGCACCGTGCAGAACCTGGTATCCATGATGTCCCGGGCCGTGACTCCCATGAGGACTTTCCTCGACTTGAAATGAAATATACCGGCGATACGATGCGGAACACGAATAAAGCCAGAAAGACGCCGCCCAATTTGCAGATGGCCGAAATCAACAGGTGATAAGCAATCCTAACACTTTGTTGTATGCTGTCAATTGAGTTTGAGGCCGGGACCGCAAGAGGGGCGGCAGGGGCTTGCAGTAAAGTGCCCTTTCCTTATCACTTGCTTGAACTCACGCGCTAAATGGGCTATTAAAACTTACTCAAGACAAGAAGATTGGTCCAAAATTGAACGGTTTACGTCCCGTGTTTTACGCTCGGGACCTGGATGCAACCTTTTGCGGATGGTCAAGCGATGTCCCTCAAGATTCGCGTAAGTTCCGGTGTTCCCCAGCTTGACCGCATGCTGGACGGCCTCTACATCGGCGACAATGTCGTGTGGCACGATGATTCGGGAAGCCTCGCCGCGGCGTTCTGCCATAAATTCATGGAATCCTCGATGGCGGAGGAAAAACCGCTGATCTACGTCAGCTTCGACAGGTCCCCCCGGAACCTGCTCGATAAACTGGGCCGCCTGGCCGAAAATCCACACCTCACCATCCTGGACTGTTTCTCGTTCGGCAAGGGCGCCAGTTCGCCCATCTTCCTCAAGTTCTACGAGGAGGTGGCCCCCAGCTTGAAATGCCGGATCATAAAAGTCGTCGAGCCGCAGAGGATGGACGAGGTGATGGACGTCCTCTACAGCATCCACGCGGGTCTGACCGGGGTCGTTCGCTTCATCTTTGAAAGCCTGACCGGGATGCAGGAGCTGTGGGGAGGGGACGAAAACGTCGTCCGCTTTTACACCCATTCGTGCCCCCGGCTTTACGAACTCAATACGGTCGCCTACTGGATCATGGAGAAAACGGCGCACTCGCAGCGCACCCGGGCACAGATCAACCAGGTGGCGCAGGTGGTGATCGAGCTTTGCATCAAGAGGGGGACCACTTCCCTGTCGGTCGTCAAGGCCGAAAAGCGCGGCACGGAGGGGCTCAACCGCCCCAGCACCTACTGGGTGCGGGATACGGGGATAACCTTCGACGAGGAGAAGCGGGCCGGCGGCCTGGTGGACATCGGGATGAGGCTCAAGGAACTGCGCACCCGGTGCGGCCTCTCCCAAACCGACCTGGCAAAGTTGGTGGGCGTCACCCCCAGCAACATCTCCCAGGTCGAAAACAACCTCATCTACCCCTCGCTCCCCGCGTTGATGAAGATGGCCGAGATATTGACCGTGGATATGAGTTCTTTTTTCCAGAGCACGGTCGAAACACGGGAACGGGTGATTTTCCCGGCATCCCAGGCCATGGAGATGAAAAGCGCCGCCTTCCCCGAGGGAAGCATCTACATAAAACTGCTGGTGCCCGTGGACATGAACCCCAAGGCGGAGCCCTACCTGGTCGAAATACCGGCGGAACAGACCCTCAACGGCCATTTTTTCGCCCACAAGGGAGAGGAACTCGGCTACGTGATCTCCGGGGAGATCCAGGTGAAGGTGGGCAGCGAAACCCACACGGCCCGGCCCGGAGACATCATCATCCTGGAGTCCCAGAACCCCAGCCAGTGGAAAAACACCGGCACGGAAACCGTGAAGCTGGTGTGGTTGAAGATACGCCACTAAGGGCTTGTCCGTAAATGAGCCTCAAAACCGCCCGAGTGCGTGGGCGGCGCGGCCCCTGCGGCCTCACGCCACGGCCGCTTTGCGCGACATTTCGATGCGGAAGGCGATCAGCCCGGTGATGACCGCCGCGCCCGCGGCCAGAAACAGCGCCTGGAGCCCGATCATCTCGCCGATGTAGCCTAGGATGATCGACCCGATGAACGACCCGCCGTCGATGCTCCCGGTGTAGGCGCCCGTTATTTTGCCCCGCACGGCCTGGGGTTCCCCTCGTATCGCCCGCGCGTTGAGGGAGGGGTAGAGAAGCCCGTGGCCGCTCCCGGTCAGAAACCCGCACACGAAGAGCATGATGTTGGTGCGGATGAACACCATGGCCAGCAGGCCGGTGCCCATCAGCAGGAATCCGTACGGAATGATCCGGTCCTCGCCCAGCCGGTCGGTGGTGCGCCCGCCCACGATGCGGATAAGAATGGCCGCGGTCGAGTAGGAAACATAATAGAGTGAAATCAACGTGATACGTCGTTCGCTGGCGTAGGGCGATACAAACCCGTTAACCGCCGCCAGTCCGATTCCGAAAAGCAGCGCGACCACGGCCACTATCAGCACCCGCCTTTTCTGGAGGACCAGGAAAAAGGACGACTCGGCAGGCCGCAGGACGTGGGCGTAGGTCTCCTTGACCGGGAACTGCACGATGAGCCCCACCAGGGACATCGCGGAGGCCACGACGAAAAGATGGCCGAAACCGACGCGATCGATGATCATCTCGGCGATCGCCGGCCCCAGGGCCACGCCGATCAGCCCGGAAATGCCGAACATCCCCAGCCCCTCGCTCAGGCGGTCCCTGGGGAGGAGGTCGGCAATGTAGGTAAAGGCGGCGGTGACGCAGATGGCGAACCCCACCCCGTGCACCACGCGCACCAGCACCAGCGGGAGGTAGAAATCGTAGAGCCTGCCGCTGAACGGCAGGTAGGCCAGCGGGAGCAGGGTCATTATCAGCAGGCCGAAAACGTAGCTTCTTTTACGGCCGATTTTGTCGATCATGTCCGAGATCCAGGGGCGGCACAGAACGGATGCCAGGGAAAAGGCGCCCATGATGATGCCGATGTCCGCCTGGTCGCCTCCGTGGCCCGTAACGAACAGCGGGAACAGGTAGAAGACCGAAAAACTCGACTGAAAGGCCAGGTTGGCGACGGCCATTGCAAAGAAAGCGGGAGTATAAAGCATGCAGAAGCAGGCTCTCCTTGTGAAAATGGATTTGCTTGCGGCGTCTGCCCGGCGGCGGGAGACGACGGCTGGAATAGTATAGAAGAGAATGCCTCAGGGGAAGCCTTTTCAAAAGTAAAAATCGGTCGATTTTACGAATTTGCGCCCCGGCTGATTAACATAAAAGATCTGGGGGGCGCGTGCGTGTGGACCCGCCCCTGAAAAACTCCGCGGAGGCCGGACCGGCCTTCCCGAACCGAGGTCATCATGAACGCCGGTGGTGCACAAAAAAATCCTCCCGGCCGGCGGGACTTTTACCGGACGGTCGCGCCCGTCTACGATCTTCTGGCGGGCCCCTTCCTCAGGCCGGTAAGAAACGACGTGCGGCGGATCGCGGCGGTGCTCGCTCCCGCCCGTATCCTGGACATCGCCTGCGGCACGGGGGAGCAGGCCCGGATGCTTGCCGGAGACGGTTTTGCCGTCACCGGAGTGGATCTTTCGCCGGCCATGCTGGCCCAGGCGCGAAGGAAGGGCGCCGGCGCGGGTGCGTATTTTTTGGGCGATGCCCGGCATCTCCCGTTTGCCGCGGGCTCCTTCGACCTGGTCACCATCATGCTGGCCATGCACGAAATGGATTACGAATCGGCGCTGAAAGTGATGCGCGAATCCCTGAGGGTCCTGGACCGGGGCGGAACCATGATCGTCTTCGATTACGTGCGCGGGCGCGGCTTGGTGTCCCGGGCCTCTCTGAGGCTGTTTCACGCCGTGGAAAGGATGGCGGGAAGAAGGCATTTTCGCAATTTCAGGTCCTTCGTGCAAAAGGGAGGGCTGGAGGCCCTTATCGCCGGCCATCCCCTGGAGGTGCTGCTGCGCACCGGGTATTTTCACGGCGCCATGGGCCTGGCGGTGTTGGAGAAAATGCATTGAATCCGGGGACCTGCAAATTTTGATTGCCTTGAGAGGCATGTTCCTTCATAAAAGGCAGCATTAAGTGAAACCGATAATGGCTGACCGGCCGGCCGAGAATGCTCCCATTTCGAGGAGCGGGGCCGGGGTCTGCGGTCCACGGCGCATCTTCCTCAGCTCATCCCGTTCTGGCTTCACTCAGGCATGCGCGCGCCTCCGGCTACTGCTTTTCTTTTGGCTTGTCCACAACTGTGGAAATCGGCGATAAAGCAGCTATGCAGAGAAATACCCGAATAAAAACCCGTAGAAAGGGCGCTCATAGGAATCAGTGACATGGATGTGAGTCCGGATGTGAAGAAGTCCCGGTTTTGGCAATGCGTTCAGGGGAGGTTCATAATTCTTTTCCTGGTACTATTGGTCCCGATCCTTATCGTTCAGGGCTATATCCATTACGACAGGTGGCGGGGCGCGCGTGCGCGGGAGCTTCAGGCGAACCTGGAGCTGGCTCGTTCGGTGGCCAAGACATTCGAAGCATTCGTGCAGGACATCGTTCACCAGGAAACGGCCATCGGGCTGGCCTTGACTCCATCGCAGCCCATCTCCGCGGATGAGCAGAACCGCATCCTGGACAGGGCGCGGGCGAACCAGGCCGTCATCCGCGATCTTGCGTGGGTCAGCCCCGGGGGAGTGATCGTCGCCGGGAGCGAGCGCCATACAATCGGGCTGGGACTGCAGGGCCGGCGGCACGTCCAGAAGATCCTCGACGGCGCCGACTGGGCGGTGAGCGATCTTTATCGATCCGGGGCGGTGTCGCAGCCGGTGTTCAATGTCGCCCGCGCGGTTCGAAACGAAAAGGGCGACTTGGTGGGGATCGTGGTGGCCGTTATTTCTCCCGACCGGCTGGACAGTATCCTGTGGGTCGAACGGTCCCGGGGCGGGGGCCACGCCCTGGTGGACAGCCGCGGGAGGATGGTGTACCGCCGTCCGGCGATAGACGCCACGTGGGAAGAGCGCAACTGGGCGGCGCAATACCCGCAGTTCAGGGAGGCGCTCGAAGGCAAGGAGGTGTGCGCGACGGTATACGCGCCTTTTGAAGGGAAAACCCGCCTCGTGGGGTTCGTCCCGGTAGCCTCCATCGGCTGGGCCGCATCGGCCGGGCGCACCGAAGAGATCGCCCTGGAGCCGGTCACCGAGTCTTTGCGGCTGCATGTGGGCCTGTTTCTCATCGTCTTCCTGGCTGCTTCGAGCGCCGCGCTGGTCCTTTCGCGCCATATCTCCAACCCGCTCAAGCGGCTGAGACAGCACGCGCTGGCCATCGGAGCGGGAGAAACCACGGACCGGGTGGAAGTCGCCGGTCCCACTGAATTCCAGGACCTGGCCAATGCCTTCAACGAGATGACCGGCGAGCTGATGTTTCGCGAATGGAAATTGCGGGAACAGCGCGAATGGCTGGAGGTCACGGTCAACAGCATCGGGGATGCGGTGCTCACCACGGGCACCCTGGGGGAAATCACTTTTCTGAACCCGGTGGCCGCGGCCCTGACCGGTTGGAAGCCGGAGGAGGCGGTGGGCCAGCCGGTCCAGAGCGTTTTCCGGATCATCAATGAAAAGACGCGAGAGCCCGCCGAAGATATCGTCGGTCGCGTGATGCGGGAGGGCAATGTCATTGCTCTGGCCAACCATACCGCTCTGGTAACGCAGGACGGGCGCGAAATCCCTATCGAGGACAGCGCCGCCCCCATCAAGGACAATGCCGGCAACGTCCTCGGCGTCGTACTCGTCTTCCACGACGTCACCGACAGGCGGCGGGCGCGGGATGCGCTGCAAAAGAGCGAGGCCATGCTGCGGGCCGTGATGGACCAGATCCCTTCGGGCGTGGTCGTGAGGGACGCCCGGAACGGTTCGATCGTTCTCAGCAACGCCCGGAGCCGCGAAATCATGAGAAGCCTGGCCGACGATGCCCAGGCGTTCGATCAGTATCGGGGTTTCCATCCCGACGGGCGTCCGTACCGGACCGAGGACTGGCCGGTCTTCCGCTCCATATACGATGGAGAGGTAGTGAACGCCGAAGAGATCGAATGCGAGCGGGGCGACGGCACCCGCATCACGCTCAATATCAGCTCCGCGCCCGTGCGCGACTCGAAAGGGCGGATCGTCGTCGGGGTGGGCATCTTCAACGATGTCACCGAACGCAAGCAGATGGTCGATAAAATCGAAAACCTCGCCCGGTTTCCTTCCGAAAATCCCAGTCCCGTTTTGCGGATATCCACGGACGGCAAGCTGCTCTATGCCAACAACAGCAGCGAAGACCTCCTGAAGGCCTGCGGGCTGAAACGGGCGGGAGAATTCCCGGAATACTGGCGCCGGATCATGGGGGAGGCCATGGAAAGCGACCAGGTGCGGGAAGTCGAAATCACGGCCGGCGATGCGATCTACTCCCTTCTGGTCGTGCCTGTCCGGCAGTTCGGATATGCCAATATTTACGGGATGGACATCACCCGGCGCAAGCGGGCCGAAGAAGCGCTTCGTGAGAGCCGGTCGAGGCTGGATGCCGCTTTGGCCAGTATGACCGATGCCGTGTTCATTTCGGATGTCCGTGGGCAGTTCATCGATTTCAACGACGCTTTCGCAACGTTTCACAGGTTCAAAAGCAAGGAGGAATGCTCCAGGATCCTGGCCGAGTACTCGGATATCCTGGATGTGTTCACGGCCGACGGGCAGCCGGCGCCCCTGGACCAGTGGGCGGTCTCCAGGGCGTTGCGGGGAGAGACCGTCACGAACGCCGAGTACAGCCTGCGGCGCAAGGACACGGGCGAGGCCTGGGTGGGAAGCTACAGCTTCAGTCCCATTCGGGACAGGGACGGCGAGATCGTGGGGTCGGTGGTGGTGGGGCGCGACGTTACCGAACTCAAGCAGGCGGAAGAGGCGTTGCGCAAGAACGAGGAGCGCCTCCGGGCGTCGCTTGACGAAAAGGAAGTGTTGTTGAAGGAAATCCACCACCGCGTCAAAAACAACATGCAGGTCATTTCCAGCCTGGTCTCCCTGCAGGCCGGCGAGGTGCAGGACGGCGCCGTGCGGGACATCCTCCAGGAGGTGAGCCACCGGGTGCGCTCCATGGCCCTGGTGCACGAAAAGCTCTACCAGTCGTCGGACCTGGCCGGAATCGAGTTCGGCGAGTACGTGGAAAGCCTGCTGCGCTACCTCTGGCGGGCTCACGGCAACTCTTCCTCGGACATCCGGCTGACCATGGACCTGGAGCCGGTGTCACTGCCGGTGAATATGGCGGTGCCGTGCGGGCTGATTTTAAACGAGCTGTTCAGTAATGCGCTCAAACACGCCTTCTCCGGTCGTGCGGAAGGTGAAGTGGCCGTGTCGCTTCACCGCGACGGGCAGGGGGAGGTGCGGTTGAGCGTGCGTGATAACGGAACGGGGCTGCCCGCGGGGTTTGACTGGCAGCAGGCCCGCTCCCTGGGACTGCGCCTGGTGCAGATGCTTACCGGGCAGCTTCATGCCGCCCTGGAAGTTGTGAGCGGTGAGGGCACCGAGTTTACCTTGACGTTCGGGGACCGAAAAGATGAGCAAGACGAGAGTACTCATCGTTGAAGATGAAGCCATAGTAGCCGCCGACCTGGCCGCCAAGCTGCGCCGGCTCGACTACGAGGTGGTGGGAACCGCCGCCGAAGGTGAAAAGGCCGTCGCGTTGGTCGGCAGCCTCAGCCCCCAGCTCGTATTGATGGACATCATGCTGGAAGGATCGATGGACGGCATCGAGGCGGCGGAGGCGATCCGCCACCGGCACGACGTCCCGGTGATCTACCTGACGGCGCATTCGGACGCCTCCACGCTGGCCCGCGCCAAGCGTACGGGGCCGTTCGGCTACATCCTCAAACCGTTCGAGGAGCGGGAGCTGGCGTCGCAGATCGAACTGGCGATCTACAAACACCAGGCCGACCGGCAGGTTCGCGAGCAGCGCGAGTGGCTGCGCGTGACTCTCACCAGCATCGGCGACGCGGTGATCGCCACCGACAACTCCAGCCGCGTTACCTTCATCAACCCGGTGGCCGAGGCGATTACCGGCTGGAAAGCCGGAGAGGCGGCGGGACTGTCCGTTCCTTCCGTGTTCCGCGTCATCAACGAGCAGACCGGGCATCCGCTTGAAGACCCGGTGGCTCGCGTGCTGCGCGAAGGCCGTGCCATCCCCCTGGCCAACCATGCCGCGCTGGTCACCAGGGACGGCCGTACGGTGCCCATCGAGGACAGCGCCGCGCCCATACTGGACGCCGGAGGGCAGGTGATCGGGGTGGTGCTCGTGTTCCACGACGTCACCGAAAAGCGGCGTGCCGATGAGGACCTGTGCCGGAGCGAGGACCGGTTCCGGCTGCTTTCGGAAACGGCGAGCCGGCTCCTGGCTTCCGACCACCCGCAGGCCGTCGTCAACGAGCTGTGCCGCAAGGCCATGGAGCACCTGGACTGCCACGCCTTCTTCAACTTCCTGGTGGACGAGCGGGCAAGCAAGCTCCACCTGAATGCCTGCGCCGGCATCCCGGACGAGGAGGCCCGGAAAATCGAGTGGCTGGACTTCGGAGTGGCGGTATGCGGATGCGCGGCCCAGAGCGGGAGCCGTATCGTGGCGGAAGATATCCTGCATACTTTCGATGTCAGGACGGAGCTGGTCAAGTCCTACGGGATCCAGGCCTATGCCTGCCATCCTCTCATGGCCCAGGGCCGGCTGATCGGCACCCTTTCTTTCGGCACGAGAACGCGGACGAGTTTTTCCGAGGACGATTTGGCCCTGATGAAAACGATCACCGACCAGGTGGCGGTCGCCATGGACCGCATAAACCTGATCGAAGAGCTGCGAAGGTCGCGGGATGAACTCGACCTGCGGGTGCAGGAACGCACCGGGGAGCTGCAAAATTATATGAAGAGGTTGCAGGAGAGCAACCAGGCCCTCCAGGACTTCGCCTCCATCGCCTCCCACGACCTCCAGGAGCCCCTGCGAAAGGTCGCCTCCTTCGGCGACAGGCTCAAGCGCAAGCACGGCCATGCCCTGGGACCGGAAGGGAATGACTACCTGAACCGGATGCTGGCCGCCACGGAACGCATGCAGGGCCTTCTCGAATCCCTCCTGGCTTACTCGCGGGTGTCCATGAAAACGGAGCCCTTCGTACCGATCGACCTCGGCGCCGTCGTGCGGGAAATTCTTTCGGACCTCGAGATCAGGATTGAAAAAACGGGCGCCGCCGTGGAGGTCGGAGACCTGCCCCCGGTCCAGGCCGACCCGACCCAAATGCACCAGCTTTTCCAAAACCTGATTTGCAACGCCCTCAAGTTCCACCGGAACGGCACCGGCCCGGCCGTGAGGGTGTCGAGCGCTCCGAGTACGGACCACACCGTCCGGATCAGCGTCAAGGACAACGGCATCGGGTTCGACGTCCGGTACCTGGACAGGATTTTCGCTCCCTTTCACCGGCTTCACGGCAGGAGCAGTCCATATGACGGGACGGGCATGGGGCTTGCCATCTGTAAAAAGATTGTCGAGCGCCACGGCGGGACCATCACGGCGACCAGCAAACCGGGAGAAGGTTCCGAGTTCGTTGTCACCCTGCCCGCCGAACAGCCCGAATCGGCGTCTTGAACCTGCCGCGTTCATTCAGGGGGCCATGCCTGCGCTCTCATGTCCGAATCTAGGAACGAGGCCGAACGTGGAACGTCATAAGCTAGCGTAAGACTTCCAAAATCGTCATTTCCGCGGCGCTTCTGGGCGGGAATCCGGCGTCTTTCCCCTCACAGTGTTCAAAGCGGCATCGAAACGATGCCTTAAAAGCGTGGGAGCGCTCCTCCCCGCGACTCCTCCCGGTTTTCGATGACCGTTCGGGTGATTAGCTTACAATGTGAGGCTTATGACCCGTATGAACGGGAATTCATGCCAGTATCGAAAGGAACCGGGGTTATGAAAGAAGAAGTGCTATTTGAAAAAATAGGTGACCATATGGCAGAGAAGGAAGGTTACGTAGGTTTGAAGGGAATGCAGGCCGTTCACAGGTATCTTATCGACAAGTATGGATGGCAGCCCGAGCAGGTACGCAAGCTCAGCCCCGATGACCTGCATCTTTTGCTGGCCGGATACAACGAAAAACCGACGACCGAGTGGAACTAACCGCCGGGGTGGGCCGGGTTTTCACCGTCTCCGACTTTTCCTTTTACCGCCTCCTTCGCGCTTTTGCGGCTTCGCGTGTACTCCCGTTTCCGCCCCGTGTTCGGCCGCACGGCGGCATCAGATCTCGACCACTATGGGATAGATCACCGGCCTGCGGTCGAGGATGCGGTTGAAGAACCGCTTGAGTTCACGGCGAATGTCTTCCTGGAGCGTCGCCAGGTCCAGTTCCCACTCCGTTTCCAGCATTTTGTCGAGCGCCTCGAAAATGACGCACTGCGCCTCGTAGATGATTTCCGGCTTGGCCTCCTCGTGAATGAAGCCCCGGCTGAAAACGTCGGGGCCGCTCAATACTTCGTGGGTTTCCTTGTTGATCACCAGCGAGGCGATTACCAGCCCGTCTTCGGAAAGGTGCCTGCGGTCCCGCAGCACCAGGCCCCCGACGTCCCCCACTCCCTTGCCGTCCACCAGAACCCTGCCGGTTTCGATCCTCTCCTTCGCGCTCACCGACTCGGGGCTGAAACATACCACGGCGCCGTCTTCGACCACCAGGCAGTTGGCGGCCGGCATGCCCAGCGACATGGCGATCTGGCGGTGCTTGACCAGGTGGCGGTACTCGCCGTGAATGGGGATGAAATAGCGCGGCTGCACCATGTTGATCAGGATTTTCAGCTCTTCCTGGTAGGCGTGGCCGGAGACGTGGATATCCTTGACCTGTTCGTGGATGACGTCCGCCCCGTGCCGGCACAGGTGGTTGATGATGTTCTGGATGGTGCGCTCGTTTCCCGGAATGAATTTGGACGAGAGGATAATGGTGTCGCCCTGCTGGATCTTGAGCTTTTTATGGTCGTCGAAGGCCATACGGCTCAGGGCGCTCATGGGTTCGCCCTGGGAGCCGGTGGTGAGCATCAGCACCTGGTCGTCGGGCATATAGTGGAGGTCCTGGAGCGTGATCTCGTCGTCGGGCGTGAAATCCAGGTACCCCAGTTCGCGGGCGATGCGCACGTTGGTCACCATGGATTTGCCGCTCAGGAGCACCTTGCGGCCGAACTCGCGTGCGATGTGGATCAACTGCTGGATGCGGTGCACGTTGCTGGCGAAAACCGCAACGATGATGCGGCCTTCCTTTTCCTGGAATATCTCGCGGATGGTTTTGCCTACTTCCTTTTCGGACAGCGTATAGCCGGCGCGCTCCGCGTTGGTGGAATCGGACAGGAGCGCCAGCACCCCCTCTTCGCCGTAGGAGCCCATCCGGGCGATGTCGAACCGCCTGCCATCCACCGGGGTGTTGTCGATTTTGAAATCGCCCGAATGGATGATCACCCCGGCCGGGGTGCGTATGGCCAGCGCGACCCCGTCGGGGATGCTGTGGCACACGCGGATGAATTCTATCTGGAACGGTCCCATCTCCAGCACCTGCCGGGGGGCGATCTGTACCAGTTGGGCGCGGTCCAGCAGGTTGTGCTCGCGGAGCTTTTCCCGGATCAGCGCGAGCGTGAGGGCGGTGCCGTAGACGGGAATCCGGAGTTCGCGAAGCAGGAAAGGAATGGCCCCGATATGGTCTTCGTGGCCGTGGGTGATGATCAGCGCCTTAACGCGCTCCCTGTTTTGGAGAAGATGGGAGAAGTCGGGGATAACGATGTCGATACCCAGCATGTCGTCTTCGGGAAACATCAACCCGGCGTCGATGACGATCATCGATTCCCCGTATTCGAGGGCCATCATGTTGAGGCCGATCTCGCCGAGACCTCCCAGGGGAACCAATTTCAGAGTGGGTTCGGTCGCTTTGTCAGACACTGCGGAGTTCGCCCCCCTTTGCGCTCGGTGCTTCGGCCGGCTGCGGGGACGGTCCGGGGTCCGGACCGGCTTCTTCGGCGCTCAGGTTTTTCCGGATCGCCTCGCGCACTTCGCGCATCAGCAGGTCGCGGTTTTTTGCGTCCGTGCCGCAGGGCAGGATGGGTTGGCTGATGGTTATCCGTATTTCGCCCGGGCACACCTTCCAGGTTGCTTTAGGCAGGATGCGGTGCGATCCGCTGATGCTGATGGGAACGATGGGCTGTTCCGCCTTGGCGGCAAGGACAAAGCCGCCCTTTTTGAAGTCTCTCATCACCCCGTCGGGGCTCCGGGTGCCTTCCGGGAAAATGAACACGGAAGTGCCCTGGCGGATCTTCTGCGCCGCCTTGTGCATGCTCACCAGGGCCTTGCGGTGGTCGGACCGGTCGATAGGGATGTAGCCCGCGGAAAGCATGGCGCGGCCCAGGATCGGGATTTTGAAAAGCTCTTCCTTGGCCAGCCAACTGAAGCGGATGGGGAAATACCCCAGGACCGCGAAGATATCGAACCACCCCTGGTGGTTGCTGGCGAGGACATAGGGTTGTTGGGGAACCAGGTTTTCCGAGCCCGCCAGCTTCACCGAGACGCCGGCCGTCCACAGGTTGATCCTGCCCCACAACCTGGCCATCAGGGTCGGCCATCCCCGGCCGGCGACCGAACCGATAATGGTGGAAGTACCCAACACTATGGTAGAAAGGGCCAGAATGGTGTAAAAGAAAATCGAACGCAGGGTTTTCATGTTCCTCTCGGGGCCGGAAAGTTTGTCGAGCCCGAAATGTCGGTTAAGATAAAAATCATTAAAAACAAGTATTTGGTCGGATCTGTGTTTTAATAC
>LUZZ01000187.1 GCA_001603845.1 Syntrophobacterales bacterium Delta_01
GGAGTCGAAGCGCGGGCACAGGACGTGCTCATCGGGCCGGGCTCCAAGGAACTCATGTTCCTGCTGCAACTGGTCTACTACGGCGAACTGATCGTCCCCACCCCCTGCTGGGTGTCCTACGTCCCGCAGGCGGCCATCCTGGGGCGGAAGGTCTGCCTCATCCACACCAAAATCGAGGATGAGTGGAGGATCACGGCCGAACTCATGGAGCGGCATTTCGCCGGGGAGGAAGACGACTACCGGCCCCGAATTCTCGTTTTGAATTATCCCGGAAACCCGGACGGCCGCTCGTACACCGCCGAAGAGTTGAAGGACCTGGCCTCGGTTGCCCGAAAGTACCACGTGGTCCTGCTCTCGGACGAGATTTACGGCCAGTTGCACCATCAGGGGCAACACATTTCCGTGGCGCGTTACTACCCCGAGGGCACAATCGTCAGCTCGGGGCTTTCCAAGTGGTGCGGAGCCGGCGGCTGGAGGCTCGGCACCTTCACCTTTCCTCCGGAGATGGACTGGCTCCTGGACGCCATGGCGGCCGTTGCCAGCGAAACCTACACCTCAGTCAGCGCCCCTATTCAGCACGCCGCCGTCCTGGCGTTTCGCGGCGGAATGCGCATCGAAAGGTACCTGTGGCACACCCGCAGGATCCTTTCGGCCCTCGGAAACCAGTGCGCGGAAATGCTCGCTGCGGCCGGTGTCCGGGTCTATCCTCCCATCGGGGCATTTTACCTGTTTCCTGATTTTTCGCCGTTTGCGGAGCGTCTGGCCGCGCGTGGCATCCGGGACAGCCACGCGCTTTGCGAAAACCTCCTGGATGAAACAGGCGTGGCCCTCCTGCCGGGGACCGTGTTCGGCCGCCCCCTGGAGGAGCTCACCGCACGCATCGCTTACGTCGATTTCGACGGCGCCAAGGCGCTTTCCGCCAGCGAAACCATCCCGCTGGACCAGCCTCTGCCGGAGGACTTTACCGAGTTGTGGTGCCGGAACGTAATCCAGGCCACCCGCCTGATTATCGACTGGATAACCCAATGAAGAGGATGAATGCTAATGCTCGATACGAACAAATACAGCGCCGACTACCTCAGGGCCAGCCTCCCGGAAATATTCGACCTGGCCGGAGGAGCGGCTTCGGAAGACGACCTGCGCCAGGACCTCTCCCGGTTTGCGTACCGGATGCAGTTCGAGACATTCGAGGACTACGATTCGTTTTCGGAAGGGACCATCATCCGGGTCCGCGACTGCGCGCGGGCACTGAACCGCATTTTGACCCGGCGATCCCGGGACAAGGCAGGGTTTTCGGTTGCCGGGGCCGTCATGGACATCGCGCAGGGCAATCCCAGGCCGGACCTCTCCCCGGCGTTTTATGCCGAACTCCTGTATCTCTTCCTGGGACTCCAGGGCAAGGGGCCGGGCAAAGGACTGGCGGACATGCTCCTCGCCCCGAGCCAGTTGGAGGGACGTGAGGCCGCCGTGGAACGGTCCGGCCAACTCGACACCCTGACGACCGAAGTCGAGCGGCGCATGTCCGGTTTTCACACCGGCATGGAGGAGGAGGCCATCCGGCGGCGCGCCCGCAGAAGGGAAAAGGTCCTGGAGGCACTCGGCGGCTCACCCGAGGACTGGACGAACTGGAAATGGCAGACGGCCAATATCATTCGGGACCCTGACCTGCTCGGCTCGCTCGTCGACCTTGCGGAAGAGGAAAAGAAGGCCATCCGGGACGCCCGGAAGCAGCGCCTTCCCTTCGGCATCACCCCGCACTACCTCTCCCTCATGGACGAAGACCCCGTAACGGGCAGGGACCGGGGGATCCGGGCGCAGGTGATTCCCCCCCGCAGCTACGTGGACGTCATGGCGGGCTACGGCCAGGACGCTGCCTCGTGCCTGGATTTCATGAGGGAAAGCGACACGTCGCCCGTCAACCTCATCACCCGCCGCTACCCCGGCATCTGCATCTTCAAGCCGTTCAACACCTGCCCCCAGATCTGCGTCTATTGCCAGCGTAACTGGGAAATCGACGACGCCATGGCACCCGGCGCCATGGCCGCGGACAACGAGATCGAAGCCGCACTGGAGTGGATCGGAAACCATCCCGGCATCCATGAAGTGCTGGTCACGGGCGGCGATCCCATGGCCATGGACGACCGGGACCTGGATCGAATCCTGGCGGGCGTGGCTGCCATCCCCACCATCGAGCGTATCCGCATCGGCACGCGCACCCCCGTTACGATGCCCATGCGCATCACGGACTCCGTGGCGGACATGCTGGCCAAATACAGGGTCCCCGGCAGGCGCCAGGTGGCCCTGGTCACCCATATCCAGCACCCGTACGAACTGACCCCCGACACCGTCGGCGTGGTGGAACGGCTGCGGACGCGGGGCGTTTCGGTATTCAACCAGTTGGTCTACACTTTCCACGTATCGCGCAGGTTCGAGGCAAGCTTTCTGCGCCGGCAGCTCTCACGCCTGGGCGTCGAACCCTACTACGTCTTCAACACCAAGGGCAAACAGGAGACGCTGGAATACCGTGTCCCCATCGCCAGGCTCCTCCAGGAACAAAAGGAAGAGGCCAGGCTCCTGCCCGGCCTCTCTCGAACCGACGAGGCCGTCTACAATGTTCCGGGGCTCGGGAAAAACTACCTGCGGGCCGTCCAGCACCGCGATTTGATCTCCATCCTGCCGGACGGCGCGCGGCTGTACGAATTCCACCCGTGGGAGAAAAACATATCCAAAATCGTCGCCACCCACATCGGCGAAGACGTACCCATTCTCGACTACCTTCAGCGGTTGGAGTCCATAGGGGAGGACGTCTCCGACTACGGCAGCATCTGGTACTACTTCTGATGCCGGGCGGCATCGTGCCGCCGAACAGCTCTGGAAGGGCAGCGGTGAACGATCTCGAAAAAACCAGGGAACAGTTGATTGCCGAACTGAATGAGCTGCGCCGGGAGATCGCCGGGGCCGGTCTCCCGGCGGGCGAACAGTGCGCCGGGGAAAACGGCGGCGAGCCCGGCGCGGCGGGAGACGACACGCCCCCCGGCTACGCCTGCCTGAGATCTCTTTTCGAGCACGGCCTGGATGCGGTCCTGTTCGCTGCGCCGGACGGAACCGTCCGGGCCGCGAACCCGGCCGCATGCGCCATGTTCGGGATGAGCGAAAAGGAGATTTGCCGTACCGGGCTGTGGGGGCTGGCGGCCCCCTCGGACCCGCGCCTTGTCCGCGCGCTGGAGGAACGCCCCGGAGGCGGCAGCACCCGGTACGAACACCGATTCCGGCGCGGGGACGGAACGCCGTTTACTGCGGAAGTCAGCTTCGTAGCCCTTCAGGGGGGAAACAAGTATTTTGTCATTCTCCGCGACATCAGCGTGCGCAAACGGGCCGAGGAATCCCTGCGGGAAAGCGAGGAAAAATACCGCTCGGCTTTCGAAAACAGCTTCGATGCCATTTTTCTGACCGACCCCAAACACGGCGGCTTGATCCGGGCCGCCAATCCCGCGGCATGCCGCATGTTCGGCTACAGCGAAGAGGAGTTTTGCCGGCTGGGAAGGCGCGGGATCCTGGACCGAACGGATCCCCGGAGCCGAAAACTGCTCGAAGAACGGGCGCGCAAAGGCTGGGCCAGGGGCGAGATGACGCACATCCGCAAGGACGGAACGAAATTCCCGACCGAAGTCACCTCGGCCGCCTTCAAGGCAAAAGAGGGACATGACCTGTGCATCACGATCATACGGGACATTTCGGAACGAAAGCTCGACGAACAAACCCTGCGCAGGCGCGAACAGCACTACCGGTCCCTGTTCGAGAATATGCTCAACGCGTTTGCCTACTGTAAAATGATTTTCGAAAACGACCAGCCGGTGGACTTCGAATACACCACGGCCAACCGCGCCTTCGAGGACCTGACCGGGCTGAAAAACGTCATCGGCAAACGGATTACGGACCTTATCCCGGACTTCATGGAGACCAACCCCGAGGCGTTCGAAATTTACAGCCGGGTGGCCCTGACCGGGCACCCGGAAAGGTTCGAGACGTACATGCCCGCGCTGGAGGCCTGGTTCATCTTTTCGGTCTACAGTCACGAGAAGGGATGCTTCGCCACCATTTTCGACAACATTTCGGACCGGAAGAAGGCGGAAGCGGCCCTCAAGCTTTCGAACGAGGAACTCGAAAAGCGCGTCGAGGAACGAACCTCCGAACTGAAAGCGAAAACCTGCAGTCTCGAAGAATTAAACACCGCCCTCAGAGTCCTGCTCGACAGGCGCGAAGAGGACCGGAAAAACCTCGAAGAGGCCATCGCGGGCAACCTCAGAAGCCTCATTTTGCCCTATATTGAAAAGCTCCAGAGGACGCAGCTTTCCCCCGAGCAGACGGTGTTCGTTTCCATCCTGCACTCACACCTTCTTGAGATTGCATCCCAGTTCGCCAGAAAGCTCTCCCTGCGCAACCTGGGTCTCACTCCCACCGAAATGCAGGTAGCCGCCCTCATCCGGGACGGCAAGGATACTAAATGCATTGCCGAAATGCTGCACGTTTCCGCGAAAGCGGTGGAATTCCACAGGCACAACCTGAGGCGGAAGCTAAATATTGCAAATAAGAAGGAAAATCTCCGGTCGCACCTCCTGGCGATCTCCTAACCCCAGCATCTTCCTGATAATAAACTGGTGAAGAATTAGTGGCTCAAGTCGCCTCAATTCTGCTATAAGGGATTTGACTTTCCAAGTGCATGGAGCTTTGCCGCTCCTTATTCCATTCAATTACAAGTGACAATCGAGGTTTGAGGGCATCATGTCGCCGATACAGCCGGAGTTGTATCGCATTAGAAGCTTTTTACAAAAAACCGGGACTTTTGCGCAATCGCTCATGGCACCGTCCATGGGCACTCATTCATTGAAGTCGCTGTGAGGAATGAATGGAACCGCTTGAATTACTTTCCAAAGCAGTAATCGACATACTGAAGGAATTCTCCACGGTGAAGGGGACGTCTCCCCTGACCGCCACGATGCTCAAAGAAGCTTTCAGCAGCAGGAAAGCCATCCTCTCGATGGTCAATTCCCCGCGTCGCTCCGGCACGAACACGCATCCGCTGGACCCCGGGCGGGGGGAAGACAAAACCGGCATCCTTTCCGCACAACCGGACACCGAAGTGCTGCCGGATTTCCAGAACGTATTGCTGCAGATACTGGAAAGCCTCGGTCCAATGATAACCGGGGAATACGAAACCAAGTTCTGCGAATTGCAGGATAAAATAACCCAATGCCTCTCGCTCGTCGTCCTGTGCGAACTTTGCCGGCAACTCAACGGCCTGATCGGCAGCCTGATAAACGACGCCGTAACCCGCATCGACTATGCCAATGATTTCCTTGTCGATCTCAGCCGGGATTTGTACAGGATGGAAGAACATTTGGTTTCCTACCAGAACCACAACAGGGAAAGCCATCGGCTGGATACCGATTTTCACAACGACTTGCTGTCACACGCCGGGGAGATACACCGAGCCCTGGATTCCGTCGGTAACCTGCAGGACGTTCGCAACATCATCACCTCCAAGCTCCAGGTCATCTCGAAGGCAATCGAAGTCAAGCGCCATTCGACCGAAGTCCGGCTGCGGGAAGCCGATGCAACGATAACCGAGCTTCAAAATAATCTCAGGAGCTACAGCCAGGAGATCGAGCAAATAAAGGAACATGCCAACTCCCTGGAAAAGGAAGTCCTGCTCGATGAACTGACCCAGATAAACAACCGGCGTGCCTACGATCTGCAGATGAGAGAGGCCATCAGGCTCTACAAAAAAACAGGGGAACCGTTCAGCCTGATACTCATAGATATCGATCACTTCAAAAACATTAATGATACTTATGGACATAAGGCGGGTGATAAGTGTCTTGTAGAGATAGCAAAACTTATCAAGGCCTCTTTGAGGCAGTCCGACTTTCTCGGCCGTTACGGAGGAGAGGAACTGGTCGTCATTCTCAAGGGGACCGGCCTTAGAAACGCTCGAAATGTGGCCGAAAAAATCCGTTTCCGCATCGAAACCACCCGCTTTTATTACCAGGAGGAAATCATTTCCATCACCATCAGCCTGGGAGTCACCGAAATACTGCCCGCCGATACAGATCCCGAAAGTCCGTTCATCAGGGT
>LUZZ01000188.1 GCA_001603845.1 Syntrophobacterales bacterium Delta_01
GAACGGGAAGTGGAACACCGGGTGGTTTTTCAGAAAATGAGAGACAGTCTGTACTCGGAGTCAACGGCGTGCGGGCCTCTTGCCGGAATTTCGGGTTCCGCCCTCAAGGCGGCCATGGGCCGTCACGCTTTTTCACTCGACGAACTGGAAGTGGATTTGATCACCGATACGGCAGAACTTTTGCAAACAGCCGTGGAGTTCGAACAGGATTCCATCCAGTTCTACGAATTCCTGGCTTCGATTATTGTTGAACCACGGGCGCTTTCTGCTATACAGCTTATCCGCAGTGAGGAACTGGAACACAAACGGCTGCTGATCGAAATGCTCCAGGATATGTGATGCTGCTGCTTGCCGACCTACCGATGACAGGAGGGATGTTTAAAAATGGACAATCCGATCGAATGTTTCTGGACTCTTCGGCTTGCAGGCCTCAAAGAGACGCTGGAGGCCAATAATTTCGAAGTCTATCTCGCGCAGAACCGCGAAGACGCCAAAAAAATCGTCCTCGACGACATCCTGCCCAAGCTGGGCGCCAAGAGCATGGCCTGGGGCGGGTCGATGACGTTCGTGCAAACGGGCCTGTATGACGAGCTGAAGAAGCGATCGGACATGGAAGTGCTCGATGCGTATGACAAGGAGCTCTCGCCCGAAGACATGCTGGAGAGAAGGCGGCGCGCCCTGCTGGTCGACCTTTTCTTTACCGGCTCCAACGCGGTGACCGAGACCGGGCAACTGGTGAACCTGGACATGATCGGCAACCGGGTGGGGGCCATCACCTTCGGGCCGAAAAACGTCATCATCCTTGTAGGCCGCAACAAGGTCGTTCCGGATATCGAAGACGCCATGCTGAGGATAAAGAATTATGTGGCGCCGGCCAATGCCATGAGGCTCGACAAGAAGACGCCGTGCGTCAAGCTCTCCGTTTGCGAAGACTGCCGCAGCCCGGACCGGATTTGTAACTCCTGGACCATTACGGAAAAGTCCTTCCCCAAGGGCAGGATCAAAGTGGTGCTCATCAACGAGGACCTCGGGCTGTAGCAAACTTCCGGGACGGGCGGCTGCGCCCCCGCGCTTTCGCGCGGGGGCGGTTTTCCGACGGGGCCGCCCGTAAAAACCGGGAATCGTGACGCAGGCGGGTCCCTCCGGCGACGGCCAAGTTCCGGACGACACGGCTTCCGGAAGACCGCCCCTCCATAACCCGCCGCCTGCAAACGTGCATCTCGTTACCGGCGGCACGCAAATTGCTAACCGGTAATCGGCGCTGTTCGGATTCGTTTCGAATTCCGTTTCCGCCGCGCACGAAGCCGGGGCCGGCCCGAAGAGGCGAAGAGGAATTACTTCGGAAGGCCTGATTTTCCCGGCGAAAAGTGACTATAATATGCGGGTTGTTTGGATTTAGTATTTTAAATTTCTTGCAAAAAATCACCGTTTATGAGTATTAGGCACTTTGACCTAAAGGTGTGTTTGTGTAATCCGGTTAGGGGCTAACGGATCACAGGGCAATAACGCATCAGGTGGAACAATGAGATTGTTTATGGGGAAACGTAGTAATCCGGCGCGCGCGACGGAGGGGGAGGAAATTTTGAGGAGTCAACACGCCGGAGAGGCAGCAGCGGGATGCACCGCCGCCTTACCGGAAACGGCCTTTGTGGTGGAGGTCGCCAGACCGACACCCGCCAAACCGGTAAGGGTCCAAAGCTCCTGGATAAGACGCATCGAGAGGGCGATTGAACGGTCCTCCGATTACTTTCGGCGGGTACAGTATCCCGAAGGTTACTGGTGGGAAGAGCTGGAATCCAACACCACCATCACCAGCCAGTATGTGATGCTCCTGCGTCTCCTGGGCATATCGGATGCGGCCAAGGAAGCGAGCATCGTCAAATATCTTCTGAAGCACCAGAACGAAAACGGCTCATGGGGTCTCTATTACGGAGACGGCGGTGAAATCAGCACCACCATCGAAGCCTATTTCGCCCTGAAGCTGTTGGGGCAGGACCCGCAGTCCGGGCCCATGATTATGGCGAGGGAATTCGCGCTGGGCCGCGGCGGGGTGGAGGCGGCGCGCGTATTCACCAAGATATGGCTGGCGCTCTTCGGGCAGTACGACTGGGACAAGGTGCCGTCCATGCCCGTGGAACTCGTCCTCTTGCCGCCGCATTTCTACTTCAACATATACGAATTTTCGAGCTGGGCCAGGGGCACGGCGGTGCCGCTCTCCATTGTGCTCAGCATCCGGCCGAAGCTCGACATTCCAGAGCAACTGGGCGTCGCGGAACTGTACAGCCCGGATTGCTGCCACAAGCAGTTTGCCTCGCCGGTCCACAAGCTCTTTTACTATTTTGACCGCCTGGCGAAAAAATTCGAGCAAAATCCCATCCGGTCCGTGCGGAAAAAGGCGCTGTGCGCCGCCAGGGACTGGATTATCGACCACCAGGAAGAAAGCGGCGACTGGGGCGGCATCCAGCCTCCGATGGTCTACTCTATCCTCGCCCTGCATCAACTGGGCTATCCGCTCAACCATGAAATCATCGTGAAGGGGCTCAAGGCCCTCGACGGTTTCTGCCTGGAGGACGAAGACGGCCTCAGGATGCAGTCCTGCGTATCCCCGGTGTGGGACACCGCGCTCTCGGCCCTCGCGCTGCTGGACGCCGGCGTCTCTCCCAAGGAACCTTTCCTGCAAAAGGCGTCCGACTGGCTGGTCACCCAGCAGGTGAAAACCGGCGGGGACTGGCAGTTCAAGAACTGCTGCCGGCCCGGAGGCTGGGCGTTCGAGTTCTTCAACTCCCGCTACCCGGACGTGGACGATTCGGCGGTCGTTTTGAACGTGCTCAACCGGTTCAACCCCGAGACGTGCCAGGGGCTGGACTGCGCCAAGTCCGTAGGGCTCGACTGGTGCATCAGCATGCAGAGTTCCAACGGGGGCTGGGCGGCGTTCGACCGGGACAACGTCATGGAGGTGCTCAACCGGATCCCCTTCGCGGACACCGAGGCCATGGTGGACCCGCCCACCGCGGACGTCACGGGCAGGATGCTGGAAGTCATGGGCAGCTACGGCTACGACTCCACCAACAAGGTGGCGGCGGCCGGCATCCGGTTCATCAAGCAACTCCAGGAAGAAGACGGCTGCTGGTGGGGGCGCTGGGGGGTCAACTACATCTACGGGACGTGGTCGGTGCTGCGCGGCCTGATTTCCATAGGCGAAAGCACCGGATCGCACTGCGTGCTCCGGGCGGTCAACTGGCTCAAGGAGCACCAGAACGAGGACGGGGGCTGGGGCGAAACCTGCGAATCCTACCGCAGGCCCGAACTGCGCGGGCAGGGGCCCAGCACGCCGTCTCAAACCGCGTGGGCGATCATGGGGCTCCTGGCGGCCGGCGAGGAAAAAACCGACGAGGTGAGCCGGGGTGTCCAGTACCTGCTCAGGACCCAGAAAAAAGACGGCACGTGGGATGAGGACTATTTCACGGGAACGGGGTTTCCGAAGCACTTTTTCATCCGCTACCACAACTACCGCAACTGCTTCCCGCTCATGGCGCTGGGGCAGTACCTGGGCAAGATAAAAAAGTAGCTTTCCCGTGTTCGTATAACCAAAGGGCTTTTCGGGGGCGGTCCGCACACCAGGCGGGACCGCCCTCGCTTTTGGTAACGCGCCGGATGCTGCAAACCAGCGCGCAAGCGGCCCCGAAACCGGCCCCGCTTGCGGCGCGATGGGTGTCAAACTCTTGAATCCGGCGTTTATCATGAGATATAACTGCCTCGGCTCGAAGATTGCCCGGGCCCTTCAAACAACTCCGCGACGAAAGACCAGAAAATGAACAATGACATGCAGCAGATCATAGTCAGCGGCCTGGGAGGCCAGGGGGTCCTGTTCGTAACCCGGCTGCTGGCGGATGCAGCGCTCGGGATGGATTTTTCGGTCCTCATTTCCGAGACTCACGGCATGGCGCAGAGGGGCGGAAACGTCATCAGCCATCTCAAGGTCGCCCCCAGGGGAGGCCCGCGGCCGCTTGTCAGCACGCTCATCCGGCCCGGCAGGGCCGACGTCCTGCTGGCGCTCCACCCGGAGGCCGTATCGGTGCACGGCTATTTTCTATCACCGGCGGGCGAAGCCTTCGTGAACAGCCCCGGCGGGGCCGGCAGGGGGCATTTCATGGACGCCGGGGCCGTCGCCTCGAAGCTCGGCTCCCCCGTGTCCTCCAACCTGGTGCTCCTGGGTTTTGCGGTCGGTTCTGGAAAGCTTTTCTGCGGGCCGGAAGCCATCGAGTCGGTTCTCACGGGCATCGGCGGCAAAAGGCTGCAAACTTCGCTCGATGCGTTCCGGGCGGGGTGCGCCGCGTTCTCCCGGGCGGACGCAATATCCGGGTAAACCCCGGAGCGCCGGTCCCGCCCGGCGTTCGGACTTCAAATTCCAGCGTATTATCTCGATCGGACGTGCGATAAAACATGTCATGGAGCCTGGTTCCGCACCTGTTGGTGGCCGGCGTCACCAACGGCAGCATCTATGCGCTCATCGCGCTCGGCTTCTGCCTCATCCAGAACGCGACCGGGCTGGTGAACTTCGCCCAGGGGGAGTTCGTGATGCTGGGGGCCATGATCGTGGTGTGGCTCCACAACGCGCTCCACGTTCCCCTGGCCTTCGCTTTTCCGGCGGCCGTCCTGCTCACGGCGGCGGTGGGCGTGTCCCTGGAAAAAGGCCCCCTGCGGCATTCGCGAAACCGTGACGTCCTGAGCCTGGTGATGATCACGGTGGGCGCCTCCATCGCCTTTCGCGGGGCGTCCATGATCCTGTGGGGAAAGAGCGCCCACATCATTCCGCCGCTGGGAGGCGATTCGCCGCTGATCTTCCTCAATGCCGCCATCCTGCCCCAGTCGCTCTGGATTCTTTTCTTCTCCGTCCTGGTGCTGGCGCTCCTTTATTTTTTCTTCCACATGACGCTTCTGGGCAAGGCGATGCGCGCGGTTTCGGACAACCGGATGGGAGCGGCGCTCATCGGGATATCGGCCGACAGGCTGGTCGCGCTGGCGTTCGCCCTGAGCGGCGCACTGGGGGCGCTTGCCGGGATCTTGGTGACCCCCATTACCAGCATGAGCTACGACGCCGGGCTGATGCTGGGGCTCAAGGGCTTTGCGGCCGCCATCCTGGGCGGCTACGGAAGCGTGCCGGGGGCGGTGGCCGGGGGGCTGCTGCTGGGGGTGCTGGAATCGATGGGGGCGGGCATGATCTCTTCGGCCTACAAGGACGCCATCGCCTTTTTGCTGCTGCTGGCGATCCTTTTCGTGAGGCCGGCGGGCCTGCTGGGCAAAGCACATGCGAGGCGGCTCTAAGATGAAGCCCATCGAACTGGAAACGCACGCCGGCATTTCCCGGTCCGCTTTTCTTCCGGCCGACTGGAAGGGGCTGTTGGCATTCGCCGCCGTGATGATGTTGCTGCCCGCCGTGTTCCGAAACGATTATTTTTATTTGTTTTTCAATATCATGGCGCTGAACGCCATCGTGGTGCTCGGGCTGAACCTCCTGATCGGTTCGACCGGCCAAGTGTCGCTGGGACATGCCGCTTTCTACGGCCTGGGCGCATACATTTCGGCGATTTGCAGCACGACGTACCACCTGCCGCTTTTTGTCTCCCTGTGCGTGGCGCTGGCGCTGGTGGCGCTCACCTCGTTCCTGCTGGCCCTGCCCACCCTGAGGCTGGAAGGCCACTACTTGGTGATGGCCACGCTGGGTTTCAACATCATCGTGAGCATTGTCCTGGTGCAGTGGGACGGCGTTACGGGCGGGCCGTCCGGGTTTCCGGGAATCCCCAAGCTGCGGTTCGGCCCGTGGACGATCGCCACCGACGCCCAGTTTTACTACTTCATCTGGACCTCGTTCCTGGTGCTGTTCGCGCTGACCCTCAACCTGACCGGGTCGAGGATCGGGCGGGCGCTGGCGGCCATCCATGAAAAGGAGCTGACCGCCCGGACCCTGGCGATCCCCACCTACGCCTACAAGGTGGCCACCTTCGTCCTGAGCGCCGTCTACGCCGGGTTCGCCGGTTTCTGCTACGCCCATTACGTCACCTTCATCAGCCCCAAGACGTTCGATATCTTCTATTCGATCCAGGTGGTCACCATGGTGGCCGTGGGCGGCATGGGGAGCCTGTGGGGAGGGCTGGCCGGGACCGCGTTGCTTTCCTCCCTCCCCGAACTCCTTCACCGGCTCGAAGACTTCCAGGTGCTCCTTTACGGCCTGATACTCATGGCGGTGCTGGTCGGATGCCGCAACGGGCTGATCGCGGCCCTTGCCGGGCTTCTCCGCCCGGCCTGGATCAAGATCCGCGCCCGCATGGAAGGCGAAAAGTCCGGCCGCGCGGCGGCAGGCGCACAGCGCAACCCGGCGGCCGAACCGCCCCCGCTCCCGCCCGCAACCCGGCGCGGCCCCGGCGCGGCCGCAGAGCAGCCCCTTTTGAAGCTGGAAGGCGTATCGCTTTCCTTCGGCGGGCTCCAGGCCCTTTGCGAGGTGGACCTGGAGGTCATGCCGGGCGAGATCGCGGCCCTGATCGGTCCCAACGGGGCGGGAAAAACCACGGTGTTGAACGTGATCTCGGGGCTCGCCGGGGCACGGAGCCGGGAAATCTCGCTGGACGGCGAAGACATCGCGGGGCTCCCCCCGCACCGGATCGCGGAACGCGGCGTGGGGCGCACGTTCCAGGCGGTGCAGGTCTACCACGGCCTCTCCGTTCTGGACAACCTGCTGCTGGGATACCACAAGCTGGGCGGCTCCGGGTTCGTGGCCGCCTCCCTGCGCACCCTGTCGGAAAGAAACGAAGAAGAGCGCCTGCGGGAACAGGCACTGGATCTCCTGGAGAGTTTCGGCCTTCGCGGCACGGCCCACCTTCCCGTCGATCACCTCACCCTGATCGAGCAGAAGGTGCTCGAAATGGCAAGGGCCGTCGCCTCGTCCCCTCGGGTGCTGCTCCTGGACGAACCCGCCGGAGGCCTCAACCCCAGGGAGACCGAATTCCTGATGGTCCACATCGCGGCGCTCAGGAACCAGGGGCTGGGCATCGTCCTGGTGGAACACGACATGAACGTGGTGATGCGCCTCGCCGACCGCATCTTCGTGCTCCAGCACGGCCGGCTCATCGCCTCCGGCCCCCCGGCCGAGATCCAGAAAGACCCTCGGGTGATCGCGGCCTACCTGGGGACTGCTCCCGCGCCGCGCCCGCGGGGGGAGGGAGGAGGCCCGGCATGCTGAGGGTCAGCGGCCTGTCCGCCGGGTACGGTTCCATGCAGGTGCTCCGAAGAGTGAGTTTCCACGTCGAGCAGGGGGAAATCGTCGCCCTGATCGGCTCCAACGGGGCCGGAAAGAGCACGCTCCTTCGGACCATCAGCGGGCTGCACCGCGCCCGGGAAGGTGAAATTTTGTTCGGCGCCGTGCCCATCCAGGCCAAAAAACCGGAGGAAATTGTCGCCCTGGGCCTGGTGCAGGTGCCCGAAGCCCGGCAGCTCTTCCCCAACATGACGGTGCTGGAAAACCTGGAACTGGGCGGGTACGTGCGCGGCCGCAAGCACGCGGCACAAGATCTGGAGCGGGTGATCGCCCTTTTTCCGATCCTGGGCGAGCGGAGGCGCCAGCGGGCCGGGACCCTTTCCGGGGGCGAGCAGCAGATGCTTTCCATCGGGCGGGCACTCATGTGCGGGCCGCGCCTGCTGGTCTTGGACGAACCTTCGATGGGCCTGGCACCGATCATTATCGAGGAAATTTACCGCACGATCCTGGACCTCAACCGGAGCGGCACCACGGTGCTGCTCGTCGAACAGAACGCCATGGGGGCGCTCGGCGTGGCCCAGCGGGCCTACGTGCTGGAAACCGGCCGGATTGTGCTCTCGGGCGGCGCGGCCGAACTCATGGAACACGACGAGGTACAGCGAGCATACCTGGGCAGGGACTATCAGTACAAATGGGAGAAATAGGGGGCAGCATGGCTCGGGAACACTGCGATACGCTCTCTTACGAACAGATTCGCCGCCTTCAGGCCGAACGGCTCCAGATGACGCTCAACCGGGCCTACCTGAATGTGGATTTCTACCGCAAACGAATGGATTCGCTGCAGATGCTGCCCGAAGACGTCGGCAGCATCGAGGGGCTTTCCGCCTTTCCGTTCACCACGCGAGGCGACCTGCGCGACCACTACCCCTACGGCCTGTTCGCCGTGCCGCTTCGAAACATCGTGCGCCTCAAGATCACCGCTCCGCCCCTGCACGACGGGGAAAAGCCCATCGTGGTGGGATTCACGCGCCACGACGTGAAAATGTGGCAGGACCTCATGGTCCGCCTCTACCGGCAACTGGAGGTGACCGAACGCGACATCGTGCAGGTGGCGTTCAACTTCAGCCTGTTTCCGGGGGCCTACACCTTCAACTCGGCCGCAGAAGCCATCGGGGCCACCCTCGCCCCCTCGGCCACCACGTCGGCCGTCATGCAGCTCCAGGTGATGCGCGATTTCCGCTCGACCATCCTGGCCACCACCGCCTCTTTCGCCCTGCACATCGTGAACACCATGCAGGAGCAGGGAACGGACCCCGGCGGCCTTCACCTGCGCCACCTCCTGGTGGGCCCGGACCCCCTGCCCGAACTCACCCGCTCCCGGCTCGAATCGGCCTTCGGCGTTCCCGTCTACGGTCTCTACGGCGTCACGGAAATGGGCGAACCGGGCATGGCGGGCGAATGCGAGGCCAAAAACGGCCTCCATCTCGCCCAGGACCAGTTCCTGGCCGAAATCGTCCACCCCCTGACCGGGGAACCGGTCGCCGCCGGGCAGGAAGGGGAGCTGGTGGTCACCACCCTGACCACCGAAGCCTACCCGCTCATCCGGTACCGCACCGGCGATATCACCGTGCTGCACGAATCCCCCTGCGCCTGCGGCAGCACCTGGTCCCGCATCACCCCCATCCTTCGCCGCACGGACAACCGGCTCTCGGTTCGCGGGATCCCCGTCTACCCCGAACACGTCGAACAGATCCTGAAAGGGCTGGACCCCATGCTCCACGACTTCCGGCTGGTGATCTCGACGGCCTGGGGGGTGGGGGAACAAATGGACCTGCTGGTGGCGAGGCAGGACGAAAACGACTTTCCGGGAGGGAGCCGGTCCCAGTACCTGGACCTCGTGCGGAGCCATATCCGGCGCGCCTTGGGCCTCGGCGTCCGCGTCCAGCTCGCCGGCCCCGGCCGCCTCCCCGGCGAAGGGCTCATCTACAAAACGGTGTTTAAAAACCTGGGCGGCCCGGCGCAAGCCGCACCGACGGCGTAGAACCAAATGGGATCGTAAATGCCCGAAAATACAACACCCTCCCCTCACCCCTCCCATCGCAGGGAGGGGGATTTTCGTTCGTTCCACTATTTTCGTTCGTTCCACTATTTTCGTTCGTTCCACTACTTTCGTTCCACTATTGGTGAACCTTGATATCCCTTTGGGCAACAGCCCCGGAAGATTTCCCCCGCTCTTTTGAACGCGCCCGGGACAAAACACCGGCGTCCTCACATCTTCTGGTGTTCTTCCGCCTGGTCGGGGGCGGCGCCCCGGCATTTCACCAGCGACACGGTGTAGACGGCCTTCTGGTCGGCCTCGGAATAGGTGAGCGCTCCTCCCATCCCCTTGAGCAGCCGGAAGCTCGATGAAACCCCCGTCACCTGTTCGTCCGGGTCGAAGGGAAGGAGCATCAGCTCCGGGTCCTTGGCTTTTTTGGCGATGGGGTTCTGGAAATTCACGTAAATCGCCTGCTCGCCACCGTAGGTCTTGACCGAAAGCTCCCGCTTCGAGTCCATGGTGCTCACCGCGTTGCGTATGATGGCCACGAACACCTGGGCCAGGATGTCCGGGTCGACGTGGGCTGTGGGCAGGGAGGGGTCGAGATCGAGGTGGACCTCCACCCGCTCCTTTTCCAGCTCGGGGGCCAGGAGGTCCAGGGATTCGGCGAGTATGGCGTTCACGTGGCATTCCTGGGACCGCATCCGCACGGGACGCAGGTAATGGGTGATGCGGTTCAGCATCGTTTCCAGGCGCCGCGATTCCTGGAGGATGATCCGGGCCTCCTGCGAATCGGGATATTTTTTCTGGAGCCTCCTGGCGAAGCCCCCTATGGAGACCAGGGGATTTCGAATTCCGTGCGCCACCTCCGCCGCGATGGCCCCCAGGGTCTTGAGCTTTTCTTCCTGCACCAGCGCCCGCTGCGCTTCTTCCAGTTCGCGGGTGCGGTCCCGAACCATCTCTTCCAGGTGTTCGCGGTACTCCTCCAGTTCCTGTTCCGTTTTTTTGCGCTCCGAAATATCGCGCACGATGCCCACGTGGCCGGTCAGCGACCCGTCCGGGTCCCGGATGGGCGAGTAGCTGCCCTCGACGGGAAACACCCTCCCGTCTTTGGCCTGCAGATGCCATTCGAACCGCATGGGCGTTTCATCGACCGCCGGATAGGCCATCCTGGCAAAACCCTTGAAACTCTCGCCGGACGGATAGAGGATCTGGACGGAATGGCCTTCCAGCTCTTCTTTGGAGTAGCCGAACAGTTCGGCCCCGGCGCGGTTTATGGAAACGATCGTTCGATCGCGGTCCACCATCAGGATGGCGTCCGGAGTCCCCTCGATCAGGGCCTTGTACACTTCCTGCGACCGCACCAGGGCCTCTTCGACGCGCTTGCGCTCGGTGATGTCGGCGATGAACCCCTCGATGGCCACCAGTTCGCCGGAAGACAGGTAAACGCCGCGCCCCTGCTCCCAGGCCCACCGGATCTCGCCGTCGCCCCGGCGGATGCGGTACACCAGCCGGAAGGGGCTCTTTTCCTCCAGCGCCTTCGCGGTGGCCGCCCGCACCATCTCCCGGTCTTCCTCCACGATGAGGTGGTCGATTTTTCTCCTGTCCGCCAGCTCGTCCGAAGAGTAGCCGGTCAGGTGCTCGGCGCCGCGGCTCACGTACTCCAGCGTGCAATCGACATCGCCCCGGCACCGGTAGGCCATGCCGGGCAGGTTGTCGAACAGGGTGAACAGGATTCTCTGGTTTTCGCGGAGCGCGTCCTCGGACTCTTTGATGGCGTTGATGGCACTCTGGGTCAGCAGGTAGATGACCACCGCCGTGGAGGCGATGAAAAACCAGCCCTTGGCCGTCTGGACCATGGAAGCCACGTGCGCGTTGCCGGTAAACACCCATTCCACGGCCAGATCGGAAAACAGAATCCACACGAACCCGATAGCGGCATAAATCACCGCTATCTTGATGGCGGATTTTCGGCCGGAAGCGCCCGGCGTTTTGAAGTCCTTCTTCACTTCGGCTCCTGGAAACGAAGGCATTCACCACAGAGCGCACGGAGAGCACACAGGAAAAGATAAGAGCTGACCGCCGTATTTTCCGCGGGCCGCGGCTTTCGCCCCGGCGCGCGCCGCCCTCTGTGGAGACGGTTCTTGCTATTTGCTAAGATTTGCGGGAGATCTTTTCAAGAAGAGGCCGGAAAGGAAGGCCCTAGAGCCTGCATTCCTTCCCGAGGTACGCCTGGCGCACGCTCTTGTCGGCGAGCAGTTGGGAGGCCGGGCCGTGCAGGGCGATCCTGCCGTTTTCGATCACGTAGCCGCGGTCGGCGATTCCCAGGGCGGCACGGGCGTTTTGTTCGACCAGCAGGACGGTGAGCCCCCCCTGCCGCAACTGCACCAGGGTCTCCAGGATGAGCGCCACCATCAGGGGGGCGAGGCCCATGCAGGGTTCATCGAGCAGCAGGAGCTTCGGGCCGGCCATCAGGGCCCGCCCGATGGCCAGCATCTGCTGCTCGCCGCCCGAAAGGGTCCCGGCGCTCTGCCCTGACCTTTCCCGCAGGATGGGAAACAGGTCGTAGACCTGCTCGATATCCTCGGCGACCTTCTTGTGTTCCCGCCGGAGGTAGCGGACGTAGGCGCCCATCTCCAGGTTTTCCCGCACACTCAGGGGTGGAAAGAGCAGCCGGCCTTCCGGCACGAGGCTGATGCCCCGCGCGACGATCTGCGCGGGCTTGAGCGGCTGCAGGGACTTGGACTCGAAGAGTATTTCGCCTTCCCAGCCCGGCACCAGGCCGCACACCGCCTGGAGCAGGGTGCTCTTGCCCGCCCCGTTGGCCCCCACCAGGGCCACCAGTTCCCCCGGATGCACGACGAGGTTGATTCCGTTCACCGCCTGGACGTTTCCGTACCGGCATTTGAGGTTTTTCAGGCGCAGCATCCGGCCCCCGCCTGTTCCCGGCCCAGGTAGGCGGAAATCACCGCCTCGTTTGCCTGGATTTCGCACGGGGCCCCTTCGGCCAGCTTCGTGCCCAGGTTCAATACGACCACCCGGTCGGAGATTTCCATCACCAGGTTCATATCGTGTTCCACGAGAAGAAGGGTGACGCCGCTGCTCCGGATCTTTTTCAAAAGCCCGGCCAGGGAGGCCGTCTCCACGGCATTGAGCCCCGACGCCGGTTCGTCGAGCAGCAGGATCGCGGGGCCGGTGGCCAGCGCCCGCGCTATTTCCAGGAAACGCTGCCACCCGAAGGGAAGATCGGTGCTGCGAACCGAGGCCGCGTCGGCAAGGCCCACGAATTCGAGCAGCTCGTAGGCTTTCCGCCGCGCGTCCCTTTCTTCGCGGCACACGCGCGGAAGCCGGGCCATGGCTCCCCAAAACCCGCAGCGCGTCTTGACGTGGCGCCCGACCATCACGTTTTCCAAAACACTGAGGCTCCCGAAAAGTTCGATATTCTGAAAGGTGCGGGCGATCCCCAGGGCGACCCGCTGGTGCGCCCGGCAGCCGTTCAGGTCGGTGCCGCCGAAGGTGACCGTGCCGGAATCGGCCGGAAACGCCCCGG
>LUZZ01000003.1 GCA_001603845.1 Syntrophobacterales bacterium Delta_01
GAAATCCAGACGGAAGCCTTCAGCTTCGGGCTCGAAGGGCTCCTGCGGGAACGGGAGGACTCGCTGGAAGGAATTTTGAACGGAATCGACACCGACGAGTGGGACCCGGAAAGCGATCCGTTGATTCCCGCCAATTTCAGCGCGGCGGACCTGTCCGGCAAGGCGGCCTGCAAAAAAGCCCTGTGTGCCCATATCGGGCTGACGCCGGACAGTTGCGGCCCTCCCCTCATCGGCATGATCGGAAGGCTGGCCACGCAAAAGGGATTCGACCTGCTGGGGGAAATCCTGCCGAACCTCATGCGCCTGGACGTCAACGTGGTCATCCTGGGCACCGGGGACGCGGCGATCGAAGAAAGGCTCCAGCAGATGGAGCGCCTTTTCCCCAGCCGCCTCAAGCTTCTGTTGCAGTTCGACGAGCAACTGGCGCACCTGATCGAAGCCGGATCGGATATCTTTCTCATGCCCTCGCGCTACGAGCCCTGCGGCCTCAACCAGATGTACAGCCTGCGCTACGCCACCATCCCCGTGGTGCACGCCACCGGGGGACTGGACGATTCTGTGTCGGACGTTTTGAAAGAAGACGCCGGCACCGGATTCAAGTTCTACGAATACACGCCGGAAGCCTTCCTGGAAGCCGTAAAATCGGCGCTGGACCTTTTCACGCAAAAAGAAAAGTGGATCGAAGTCCAGAAACGCGCAATGTCGCAGGATTTTTCCTGGGACCGTTCGGCAAGGGAATACGTGCGGGTATACGAGAAAGTGTTGTCCAAGAAGAAAAAAATCCCCGGCAGAATCTCCGGGGTCGGTGAGGCAAGGTAAGTTTCTTTCGGGCCGGGCAGAAACCGAAAGGGCGGGAAGCACACTCCGGGGCGCTTCCCGCCCTTTGATTTGCGGATTGAAAATACAGAATCCTAAATTTCGATCATGCTTTCCTGGAGCAGGTCGATATCGGCGATTTCCTCTTCGAGGTATGCCTTGAGTTTCTTTTTGAGGCGGCTTTCGATCTGCCTGACGCGCTCCCGGCTGATGCCGAACTTGTCCCCTATTTCCTGAAGCGTCATGGGGTCTTCGGTCAGAAGGCGCTTGTCGAATATGACGGCCTCCTTGCCCTTGAGCTGCTGTCGGAACAGCATGAGCTTGTCGTGCAGGATGGCCTTGGCCTCCTGGTCGGCGATCTGGTCGTCCACCGGGAGGTCGTCCGAGGGCAGAAACGACTTGTGCGTGTCTTCGGAGTCTTCCTTCAGAGGGCTGTCCAGCGAAATCTCCCAACTGTTGAGCCTCTGGTCCATCTCGATGATTTCCGACTCCTTCACGTCCAGCCTGTGGGAAAGCAGCTTCGGAGAGGCCTCGATCCCCTGCGCTTCCAGTCGTTCCTTTTCCTTGCGCAGGTTGAAGAACAGCTTCCTCTGCGCCTGGGTGGTCCCTATTTTGACTAGCTTCCAGTTGTCCATGATGAACTTGATGATGTAGGCCTTGATCCAGAAAGACGCGTAATACGAGAACTTGTATCCCCGGTAGGGGTCGAATTTCTTGACGGCCTGCATCAGTCCCACATTACCTTCCTGGATGAGGTCCATGAGGTTTTGCATCCAGTAGCGCTGGAAGTCCATGGCGATCTTCACCACCAGCCTCAGGTTGGCCGTGATCAGCTTATAGGCGGCCTCGATATCGTCCTTTTCGCGATACCGGATGGCCAGGTCTGTTTCCTCTTCCCTGCTGAGCAGCGGGTAGCGCTTGATCTCGTCCAGGTAGAGACGGAACGGATCGAAAGAAACAGGCTGCTTGTCGGCGGGAGGAGAACTCGGGAGCTTGCTCTCCTGGGATTTGGCCCCATGGCTTTTGCGCTCTCCCGACGGCGCCTCCCTGGCCGAGCCGGCAACATTTTTCAATTTCGAGTTTTTCGGCATTGATGAATCATCCCGTAGTTTGCGGCCTGGTGCAGCGCGCAGGGCATTTTTTACCCCTTGCGCCAACTCATCGTGCAAGACTACCATATTAGTACACGGTACCACTCAAGACAAGATGCAAAGGGAACGCAAATTTTTCGCAGAATGCTTGATTTTAGGACCTGTTTCCATTATAAGGGCCTTTCCAATCAATGAGAAGGGACTGCGGACCAAAACCCGACCATGAAACCCCGCGCACCTGAACATATTGCAGCCATCACCCCGTACCCGCCCGGAAAGCCTCTTGAAGAACTGGAACGCGAATACGGCATCAGCGGTTCCATAAAACTGGCGAGCAACGAAAACCCCCTGGGGCCGTCCCCTAAGGCTTTGCAGGCCATTCAAACAGCCATGTGCTCGCTCAACCGCTACCCGGACGGAAGTGGTTTTTACCTGCGAAAGAAGCTTTCCGCGAAGCAGGGGATCCCGTTCGACGGCATTCTGCTGGGAAACGGTTCCAACGAAATCATCGAGCTGGTGATCCGTGCATTCCTGACTTCGGGCGACGAAGTGGTCATGCCCGCCCCCTCGTTTCTTCTCTACCGCCTGGTGGTGCAGTGGATGGGGGGAAAGCCCGTTCCCGTACCGCTCAGGGACCTGGACATCGACCTCGAAAAAATGGCGGAGGCAGTCACCGGCCGCACGAAGGTAGTCTTTCTCACCAATCCCAACAATCCCACGGGCGCCGTGATCGGCCGGGAAGGGTTCGAATCGTTTCTGGCGGCCGTTCCGGCGGAAACCATCGTCGTGTTGGACGAAGCGTATATCGAATTCAGCCGGGACCCGGACAGCCCTTCGGGCTTCGACCTCGTCGGGCGGGAAAGCCCGGCGGTGATCGTCCTCAGGACCTTTTCCAAGGCCTACGGGCTGGCGGGGCTTCGAATCGGCTACGGCGTCATGGACCCGTCCATCGCCGCCTTTTTGAACCGCGTCCGGCAGCCGTTCAACACCGGCTCCCTGGCCCAGGCAGCGGCCCTGGCGGCCCTCGACGATGACGAGTTTCTGCACAAAACGCAGCAAACCGTCTGGCAGGGCCTCGATTATCTCTACGCCGAGATGGAACGGATGGGGCTGAAATACCACCGTTCGCAGGCCAATTTCTTCCTGATCGAAATGCCCTGCGAGGCTCGGCTGGTTTTCGAGGCGATGCTGCACCGGGGCGTCATTATACGGTCAATGGCGTCCTATGGAATGGACCGGTATATTCGCATCAACGCCGGCCTGCCGGAAGAAAACGAACGCTTTGTCAAGACCCTGGAGAAAGTCCTCTCCGAACTATGATCCATCGGCCGGGAATCATATGATCATAGCCATCGACGGTCCGGCCGGCGCCGGAAAGAGCACCGTGTGCAGGATACTGGCTCAGAAGCTGGGTTTCCTGTACCTGGATACCGGTGCCATGTACCGCGCGCTCGCCTGGGCGCTCCTCCACGAGGGCGGTATCCCGCCCGTTGAAGAAGTCGCCCTCCGTCTCCCGCTGCTTCCCCTTGAATTCAGCATCGGTGAAAAAAATCTCAGGATTCTTTACGACCGAAAAGAGCTTGCCGAAGAGCTGCGCGGTCCGCAAATCTCGGATGAAGCGTCCAGGATTTCCCGGCTGGAACCGGTGAGGACCTTCCTGCTTTCCTGCCAAAGAGACCTGGGACGCCGGGGAAACGTGGTGGCCGAGGGACGGGACACGGCCACCGTGGTTTTTCCCGATGCGGATCTCAAGGTGTTTCTGACTGCGGATTTACCGACGCGGATCAAGAGGCGGCGCGAGGAATATTTGCAAAAAGGCATACAAATACCCTGGGAGGAGATGGAGCGGCAGATCCGCGAACGCGACGAGGCGGATTCCCGGAGGACGCTGGCCCCGTTGCGGCCGGCCGTGGGCGCCCTCGTCGTGGACACGTCGGACCTGAATATAGATGAGGTGGTGGAGTTGCTGGCAGGCGAGGCGCGCAAGCTTGGAGATGGCTGATTGCGCCCGAGGATAAGCACTTTAAAGTTGCTAATTTGTTGCTTATTTGGTAGAGTTTAGCGTTTAGAATGGCGATAAGCCAAAAATTAGGTAAGGGGGCAAGGTAGAATCGATGACCGTAAAAGATGAACTCGAAAAACAACCTCTATCCGAAATGGACATCAATGCCGGCGTGGACGATCATGAGTCCGACGATGACATGGATTCCATGCACGACCTTTACGAACAAAGTTTCCGAAATATCCAGGAAGGCGAAGTCATTCGCGGCCGTGTGGTACAGGTAAGCGATGATTTCGTCATGGTGGATATCGGGTACAAGTCGGAAGGCCAGATCTCGATCCATGAATTCAAGGACGAACAGGGCAAGATAGTTGCCGAAGTGGGTGATGAGATCGACGTGCTCCTGGAGTTCCACGACGACGATGACGGCACCGTTCACCTCTCCAAGGAGAAGGCGGCCAAGATCAAGGTCTGGGACGACATCAGCCGCATCTACAGCGAGGACGGGACGATCGACGGCAAGATAGTGGCCAAGGTCAAGGGCGGCCTGGCCGTGGATATCGGCGTCCAGGCGTTCCTCCCCGGCTCGCAGGTCGACCTCCGGCCCGTTCGCAACCTCGAAGCGCTCATCGGCCAAAGCTTCCCCTTCAAAGTCCTCAAGTATAATAAAAAGAGAAGAAACGTCGTACTTTCCCGCCGCGCGCTGCTTGAAAAAGAGCGCGAGCAGATGAAATCCCATACCCTGGCCACCCTGGAAGACCACAAGGTGGTGGAAGGCGTGGTGAAAAACATCACCGATTACGGGGTGTTCGTGGACCTGGGCGGGATCGACGGGCTGCTGCACATAACGGATATGAGCTGGGGCCGCGTGGGGCATCCTTCCGAGCTGTTCCAGATAAGCGATAAGATCAAGGTCAAAGTGCTGAGCTTCGACCGCGATAACGAGAGGGTCTCGCTGGGGCTCAAGCAACTGGTCGACGACCCGTGGACCAAGGCCGAAGAGAAATACCCGGTGAGCACCAAGGTGCGCGGGAAGGTGGTGAGCCTTACCGACTACGGCGCGTTCGTTGAAATCGAAGAAGGCGTGGAAGGCCTCATCCACGTCTCGGAGATGTCCTGGACCAAGAAGATACGGCATCCGTCCAAGATACTTTCGGTCGGCGACGAAGTGGAAGCGGTGGTTTTGAGCATCAACCCGGAGAGCAAGCGGATCTCGCTGGGCATGAAGCAGCTCGAATCCAACCCCTGGGACATCATCGCCCAGAAATACCCGGTGGGGACCACGATTGCCGGCAAAATCAAGAATATCACCGATTTCGGCATCTTTATCGGGATCGACGAAGGAATCGACGGGCTGGTCCACATCTCCGATATCTCCTGGACCAAGCGGGTGAAGCATCCTTCGGAGATTTTCCGCAAAAACCAGGAAGTCCAGGCCATCGTCCTCAATATCGACAAGGACAACGAGCGCTTCTCGCTGGGCATCAAGCAACTGGAAGCCGACCCCTGGGAGAGCATCCCGCAGCGCTATCCGCTGGGCAGCATCGTTTCCGGCCCGATCACCAACGTTACCGATTTCGGGCTCTTTGTGGAGCTTGAAGAAGGCATCGAAGGCCTGGTTCACGTCTCCGAGATCAGCAAGGAGAAGATCAAGTCGCCGGTCGGCCAGTTTAAGCCCGGCGACCGGATAACCGCCAAGGTGATCAACATCTCTCCCAAGGAAAGAAAGATCGGCCTGTCGGTGAAGAAGATCGAGGAACAGGACGACCGGTCCAATTATGACGAGTATATCAACACGAGCAAAGCCGCCACTTCGAACCTGGGCGAGCTTCTCAAGGAAGAGCTGGAAGCGCGGGCCAACAGCACTTTGAACCACGATAAGTAATCGATTCGCCAATTTGCCCCCAAAAGAGCGAAAGCAACACACCCGGCCCCAAGCATTGCGCCTGAGGCCGGGTGTTTTTTTAAGAGCGGGCTTTCCGCGTTGTTCCGGCCGGGTCCCGTATTGGTTTTCAGCCGGAGATACTTATTTTGGATTGGAGCGAACCGGGGGAAGCCCCGGCGGCTTTTCCCCGTAACCGCATCAACAGATCGGATTTGCGATGAAAATGCGCGGCTGCCTGATTACTCTCGTGGTGCTGGTGGTACTTGCCGGAGTTGCGGTGTTCCTGATGTCCGATTTCGAGTTTTCGCTCAAAAACAACCGGGTGGGAGTCATTGAGATCAAGGGGACCATCACCAGTTCCATGGACACGCTCAAGCAGATCAAGGAGTTCCGGAAGGATGCGTCGATCAGGGCCCTGCTGGTCAGAATCGACTCGCCGGGGGGGTCCGTGGGGCCGTCCCAGGAAATTTACAGGGAAATCCGCCGCACCGTGGAGACCAAGCCCGTGGTGGTGTCCATGGGGGGAGTCGCGGCATCGGGCGGCTACTACATCGCTTCGGCCGGAAGCTACGTCATCGCCAACCCGGGCACCATCACCGGGAGCATCGGGGTCATCATCTATTTTCCCAACCTGCGGGAGCTTTTCGACAAGATCGGCTACCAGATGACGGCGGTAAAGAGCGGGAAGTTCAAAGACATTGGAAATCCGGCCCGCGAGATGACCCCCGAGGAAAAAGAACTGTTACAGAACACCATCAACGAGACCTATTCGCAGTTCGTGAGGGACGTGGCCAAGGCCAGGAACCTGCCCGAACAGGGTGTGCGCCAGGTGGCGGACGGGCGCATCATCATGGGTGAAAAGGCCCTGGATTTGAAACTGATCGACGATTTGGGCAATTTCGAAGACGCGGTGGACAAGGCCGCGGAACTGGGAAAGATAGAAGGCGAACCCGACCTGGTTTTTGCCAAGAAGAAAAAGTTTTCCCTGCTGGATCTCGTCCTGGGCAGCGATACGAGCGACCGGCTGCGGGATATCGTCTATGATTCGTCGGCTCTCATCCGATACCAATTGCCGGACTTCATCCGCTGATTCGTGTTATACCCTCGGCTATGGGCGGCAAAGATCGGGGCGGATTTCGCTCCCTCGCCTCCCCGCCCCCCGGACGAGGCCGGGGGGCGGGGAGCGAAACCCGGGTTGTGTTTCAAACCCTGAAGGAGCTGACGTCTCCGGCGCCTTCCCTCAGAATTTCCGGGGTGTCTTCGATAAGGGAAATAATGCTTGACGGGTCTCCGGCCACCATCCCGCCGTCCACTATCAGGTCGAGCGCGTGGCCCAGTTTCTCCTGGATCTCGCGCGGGGTGGAAAGGACGGCGTTATTGTTTTCCGGATCGGTGGCGCTGGTGCTGATGATCGGATGTCCGAGTTCCTCCACGATGGCCAGGCAGATCGGGTTGTCGGGAACGCGAATGCCGACGGTTTGCCTCTTGGTGAGCATGATTTTGGGCACCAGCCGCGAACCTTCCAGCACGAAGGTGTACGGTCCCGGCAGCAGCCGTTTCATGGTCTTGTAGGCGTAGTTTGTCACCTGAGCGTATTCGCTTATGTTTTTCAGGTCGCTGCATATAAAACTGAAGGGCTGATGAGGAGACCGGCGCTTGAGCTGGTAAATTTTTTCGATCGATCCCTTGTTCAGCAGGTCGCATCCGATCCCGTAGTAAGTATCGGTGGGGTAGGCTATTATTCCTCCATTAGCGAGAACTTCGACAACCTTTTTGATCTTTCTTGGCTCCGGATGGCTGGAATTGATCTCCAGAATCATTAGCAATCCTCTCCTTGTAGAATTAGAATTCGGCCCGATGCCGCACTGCACCCCCTGATTCCGAATATCAAGAAATGGGTTACGGGGTATAAAAAATTAAGAGATTCGGTAAATTAGAGCAACCATTTTTTTCCTCTAGAAAATAAGAGCAGGCTGAAGGCAATGTCAAGACAAAGAAAAGAGGCGAATCCGGGCGAATCTCTTTTCGGTACGCATGTGGCAAGCATAGATGTAGGGTCGCACACCACGCGGATGATCATTGCCAGGATCGACTGGGACGGCATCGTGCCGGTGCGAATCGAGCGCCGGGTCACCCGGCTGGCCCAGGGGTTCCAACAGTCCGGGGAACTGGCGCCCGAAGCCGTGGAGAGGACCGTTAGCGCCCTCGGCGAGTACCGGGGGCTGATCGAACGCTATAAAGCCGACCGCATCGCCTGCGGGGCGACGGGAGTGGTGCGCCTTGCGTCCAATTCCGCGCGGCTTTTCGAAGACGTTGCCGCCGCTACGGGCATCCGGGTGGCTCTTCTGTCCGAGGAAAGGGAGGCATTCCTTTCCGCCAAGGGGGTGCTGAGCCTGCTTCCGAGGGTGGACAGCGATTTCCTGTCGTTTGACATCGGCGGAGGCAGCACGGAATTTTTGCTGGTGGTTTCGGGAGAGAAGAAGCCGGCCTGGAGCACGAGCCTGCCGGTGGGGGCCGCCGTCCTGACCGAGGCTTTTCTGGCCGGGGACCCGCCGGGAGCGGACGCGGTGCGGGAAGCGGCCCAGCGGGTGGGAGAAAAACTGGTTCCCGTAAAAGAACAGGTGCTGGCGGCCCTTTGCGCCCGGTGCCCGTTCCCCTCCCCTCCCCTGCTTGCCGGAACGGCCGGTACGATCTCCACCCTGGCGGCCATGTACCTGGGGATGACCGACTACGTGCCGTATCGCATCAACGGCCTTTGCCTCGGCAAAGACTGGCTTTCCCAGGTGGTTGCCGACCTTGCCGAAAAGCCTGTCGCCGCCCGGCGCGGAATTCCGGGGCTCGAACCCGGCAGAGAGGATATAATTCTCGGCGGGGCTGTCATCGTTCGAGAAATCCTGGCCTGTTTCGACCGTTCCTGGGTGGTGGTGACCGATGCCGGATTGCTCGAAGGCCTGCTCCTGGAGCTGGTCGAAAAGGAATCCGGGCTTCCCGAGACCTTAACAACCCCCTTGACATGGCAGCTCCAAAAGGGATAAAGCCCCGGAAACCATATTCATACTTATTTCCATTACACGAAAATTCGGAGAGATCGATGACGAACAACGAAATTTTGATGATACCCGAAGCTCTAACCTTCGATGATATATCCCTGGTACCCGACTACTCGGAGGTGCTCCCGTCGGAAACCGATGTGGCCACTATGCTCACCCGCGAGATTCCCGCCAAGATCCCGCTGGTGAGTGCGGCCATGGACACGGTGACCGAAGCCGACACGGCCATCAGCCTGGCGCGTGAAGGCGGCATCGGCATCGTTCACCGCAATATGAGCATCGAGTCGCAGGCCCAGGAAGTAAACAAGGTAAAAAAATCCGAAAGCGGCATGATCCAGGACCCGGTGACAGTGGATCCCGACCAGCCCATCGGTGAGGTTTTCGAACTAATGTCCCGGTACAAAATTTCCGGGGTCCCGGTCGTCAAGGACGACCAACTGGTGGGCATCATCACCAACCGCGACCTGCGGTTCGAAACCGATGAAACCATCCGGGTCGGCGACATCATGACCAAAGACAACCTGGTTACGGCCAAGGTGGGCATCTCCCTGGAAGATTCGAAAAAACTGCTCCAGAAAAACCGCATCGAAAAACTCCTGGTGGTGGATTCCAGCGGAAGGCTCAAGGGCCTGATCACCATCAAAGACATAATGAAGATCAAAAAGTACCCCAACTCCAACAAGGACCACCTGGGACGGCTGCGGGTAGGGGCCGCGGTGGGCGTCGGGAAGGATACGCTGGCAAGGGTCGCCGCTCTCAAGAGCGCTGGCGTGGATGTGATCGTGGTGGATTCCGCCCACGGGCATTCCCGCAACATCCTGGAAGCGGTGTGGACGGTAAAGTCCGAGTTTACGGATCTTCAGGTGGTGGCCGGAAACGTAGCCACGGCCGCCGGCGCTGAGGCACTTATCAAGGCGGGGGCCGACGCCATTAAAGTGGGCGTCGGGCCGGGTTCGATCTGCACGACCCGGATCGTGGCCGGCGTGGGCGTGCCGCAGGTGACGGCCATCATGGAGTGCGCACGGCTTGCCCGGCGCATGGGCGTGCCCGTCATCGCCGACGGCGGCATCAAGTACAGCGGCGACATCGTGAAAGCACTCGCCGCGGGCGCGGACACCGTGATGATCGGAAGCCTTTTCGCCGGAACGGACGAGAGCCCCGGCGAGACGATCCTCTACCAGGGCCGCAGCTACAAGGTGTACCGCGGGATGGGCTCGCTGGGCGCCATGCGCGAAGGAGCCAAGGACCGCTATTTCCAGGAGGACGTGTTCGAGCCCAAAAAACTGGTGCCGGAAGGAATCGAGGGTAAGGTGCCCTACCGCGGCCCGATCGCCGACGCCGTCCACCAGCTCATCGGGGGCGTGCGCGCCGGAATGGGCTACCTGGGGTGCCGCACGCTGGAAGAGCTTCGCACCAAGGCGCAAATGGTGCGCATCACTTCCGCCGGTCTCAGGGAAAGCCACGTCCACGACGTGATCATCACCAAAGAAGCGCCGAACTACCAGGTAGACCTGAAGTAAATCGGGCGAACGCCGGCTGTTGGGTACCGCTATCCGGCATCTGGGGATGCATCGAGCACCGAGACAGGAAAAGCCAATGTATGATGACCTTCACCAGGAACGGGTCCTGATTCTCGATTTCGGGTCCCAGTACACGCAGCTCATAGCCCGGCGCGTGCGGGAAAGCCACGTCTACTGCGAAATACATCCCTGCACCATGCCGATGGAGGCCGTGAAATCCTTCCAGCCCAAGGGGATCATCCTCTCCGGGGGGCCGTCGAGCGTGCACGACGAAGGGGCGCCCGTCGCCGACCTGGAAATTTTTAGCCTCGGGGTCCCCATTCTCGGCATTTGCTACGGCATGCAGTTGCTGGCGCACCAGCTCGGCGGCGCGGTGGAAAAGGCGGACCGGCGCGAGTACGGCCCGGCCGGCGTGGACATCGATCTTGCCGGCGATCTCTTCTACGAAATCGAAACCGAGGGGCTCCGCGTGTGGATGAGCCACGGGGACCGGATTTTGCGGCTCCCGCCCCATTTCCGGATCATGGCGCATAGCGATAATTCCCCCGCGGCGGCCATGGGAGACGACGAGCGCAAATTCTACGGCGTGCAGTTCCATCCCGAAGTCGCTCACACGCCCTGCGGCAAAGACATCCTGGAAAACTTCCTGTTCCGGATTTGCCGATGCCGGCCGTCCTGGACCATGAAATCGTTTGTGGATTCCGCCATCCGTTCGGTGCGGGAAAAGGTGGGAGACGACCGGGTGATCTGTGCGCTGAGCGGCGGGGTGGATTCCTCGGTGGTCGCCGTGCTGCTGCACAAGGCCATCGGGGAGCGGCTGCACTGCATTTTCGTGAACAACGGGCTGCTGCGCAAAGGCGAGGCGGAAACGGTACAGAGGGTTTTCCGGGACCATTTCGAAATCAACCTCATCTATATCGATGCCTCGGCGGAGTTCCTGGAGCGGTTGCGCGGCGTCGCCGATCCAGAACGGAAAAGAAAAATCATCGGCAACCTTTTCATCGAGGTGTTCGAAAGGGAGGCGCGCCACATCCCGCACGCGCGCTATCTCGCCCAGGGGACGCTCTATCCCGACGTGATCGAAAGCGTCTCGTTCAAGGGACCGTCGGCCACCATCAAGACCCACCATAACGTGGGGGGCCTCCCCGAACGGATGGACCTCGAACTCATCGAGCCATTGCGAGAGCTTTTCAAGGACGAAGTGAGACTTGCCGGGCGCGAGTTGGGGCTGCCCGAACGCATCATCATGCGCCACCCGTTTCCGGGACCGGGCCTGGCGATCAGGATGATCGGAGACGTTACGGCCCCCGCGCTGGAAGTGTTGCGCGAGGCCGATGCCATCATCCTGGAGGAGATCGAGGCCTCGGGCTGGTACGATCACGTGTGGCAGTCGTTTGCCGTGCTGCTGCCGGTGAGGTCGGTGGGCGTGATGGGCGACGAACGCACCTACGAACAGGTGATCGCGCTGCGGGCGGTGGAAAGCGTCGATGCCATGACCGCCGATTGGGCGAGGCTTCCTTACGAAGTGCTGGCGCGCATTTCCAACCGGATCATCAACGAGGTGCAGGGCGTCAACCGCGTGGTCTACGACATATCTTCCAAACCGCCGAGCACCATCGAGTGGGAATAGGCCGCGTCCCGCGGAGGAGCAACGCCCCGGAAGACCGTACAGCCTCATGTATACGGAATCGCAACGCTTTTATCGATACCGGCACCAGTCCGCCGGCGGCTGGGTGAGTTTCCAGGTACAGTTCCGGCAAACCGACCTGTGGATACGCGCCCGGCGCGACCTGCAGCGGGAGGCGACCGATGCGGTGTTGAACTGCAGGCGCCAGATCGAAGCGTACATCGCCTCGCATGAACCTTTCCTGACTTCCCTGTCCCCTCTTCCCGACGATTCCCTGGCCCCGCCTCTCGTGCGCCAAATGCTCCGGGCGGCCGCGGCCGCCGGCGTCGGACCGATGGCCGGCGTCGCCGGCGCCATCGCCCAGGCGGTGGGTGTCGCGCTGGGCGCGTTTTCCGATTCGGTGATCGTGGAAAACGGCGGAGACTGCTACCTGGACCTCCATGAGGAAACCACCGTAGGAGTTTTCGCGGGACCGCAGTCTCCATTCACCGACAAAATCGCCCTGAAGTTCGGTCCCCACCGGTTTCCCCTCGGGATTTGCACCTCTTCGGGCACCGTCGGGCATTCGCTCAGTTTCGGAAAAGCCGATGCGGTCACCGTCGTCAGTCCCGATGCGGCCCTGGCCGATGCGGCCGCCACCCGCCTCGCAAACCTGGTAAAAACCCCTGAAGACATCTCCGCGGCGCTCGATCTGGCCCCCCGAATTCCTTCCGTCCAGGGGGTCCTGATCGCCATCCGCGACCAGCTCGGGCTCTGGGGAGACCTCGAACTCGTCCGACTCTAGGCCACCCGGCCGTGCAGGCGGTCCGGTGCGGCCGAAATCGCTTGTGTTTTCACGGCTTGTTGCTATAGTAGCTTTCCTTATTTTTGGAAAAAGGCACCATCGGTAATGAAAATCGTTGTGATGTCGGACACTCACCTTACGCGGCTGACCGGCGAATTCATGCAGTTGTGCAGCGGTCTGTGCGACGGCGCCGACATGGTGATTCACCTCGGCGACTGGGAGAGGGCTGAAATCCTCAACTTTCTTGAACAGTACCCCCTGGAAGCCGTTTCCGGGAACATGGACGATTATTTGATCCGGGACCGGCTGCCCGCCAAGAAGATCGTCCGGGCAGGCGGTTTTCGCCTGGGCCTCATTCACGGTTGGGGACCGCCCGGCGGAATCCGGGACAGAGTTGCGCGGGAGCTCCCCGGGGTGGATGCCGTACTTTTCGGCCACACCCACCAGCCGCTTGTCCTCCGCGAAGACGGCGTCCTGTGGTTCAATCCGGGGTCGGTGTTCAGGGGGCGGGGACCGTCGCAAAAGACCATCGGGATTATCCGGATAGAGGACCGGATCGACGCCGAAATTGTGAAGATTTAGGGCTTGTCCGTAAACAAGCCTTTTCGGGATCGCGCCGGATTTTGAGACTGATTTGGTCGCGACGATTGAGCAAAACCGCAGGCGCAGCCTGGTGCTACGTCGGGGATTTTGTGATTGAGGAGCGGCAAAAGCAGGCCGAAAGCCGGATGCGAGTCCAAAAGTTTTATTTATGGACAAGCCCTTAGGAGGGGTGGAATTGGAAAGCCTGTGGGCCCCCTGGCGCATCGAATACATTCTGGGCAAGCGGGAATCTTCGTGTATCTTCTGCCCGGATTGCGACGGGCACTCCGACGAGGATCGGCTGATCCTCTACCGCGGCAGGCTCGTTATGGTGATGATGAACAAGTTTCCTTACAATAACGGCCACCTGCTGGTGGCGCCCTGGCGCCATGTTTCGGAACTTGGCGCACTGAGCACCGAGGAAATGCTGGACCTGATGACCTGGCTCAGGAAGTCCACGAAAGTACTGAACAAGATAATGCGCCCGGACGGGTACAATATCGGATTGAATCTGGGCAGGGAAGCAGGCGCCGGCTTCGAAGAACATCTGCATTTTCACATTGTGCCGCGATGGCGGGGCGATACGAATTTCATGGCCGTTCTGGCCGATGTGCGCAACATCCCCGAGCATATAAAGCAGACTTACGCCAAGTTAGCCCCACTTTTCAAGCAGGAAGGAGAGACCGCATGAGGCTGTTTAAGTTGGTGGTAACCCTCGTCATACTCGGTTTGATCGCTCTTTTTGTGGTTCAGAACATGCCGACATGGACTTATCCTCTCGAATTCAAGTACAAACTCCCGCTGTTTGGCGAGTGGAACTGGAAACCGGGCATCGAACTGTACCTGATAATGATGCTGTCCGCCCTTGCCGGCTTTTTTGTGGGCATCGGCGTGATCATGAAACCGTACATGCGGGCACGCCGGACGCTCGCCCAGGAACGGCAGGAAAAGAAAATCGCCGCGGCGGCACCGGTGGAAGTAAAGGAAGAGCAGGCCAAGGCTTCCTAGGCTCGTTGAACCAAGCGGTATCAAAACGATGTCTTAACAGCGTGGGGGCGTTTCGCCCCCACCTCCCCACGCCGCTCCGCGGCTCGGGCGACGTTGCGGCGGCGCCCGCAGCACCGGGACTAGAGTTCGTACTTGTCCAGGTATCCCCTCGGCGTCACCATCCAGCCTTTCCACATGTAAGTGCTGCTGTTTCCGACGATAACCACCGACTGCATGTCCACTTCCTCGACGGGCATCCCGCCCAGAGTAGTGACGCACTTCCACTGGCCTTCCCGCATCGCCCGGCGGATAATGGCCACGGGAGTCTGCGGGGACCGCTCGCCGAGGAGGATCTCGCGCGCCTTTTCCAGAAGATCGGGACGGCTCTTGCTTCGCGGGTTGTAGATGGCCAGTACGAAATCGGCGGCGGCGGCGGCGCGAAGCCGTTTTTCGATGATTTCCCAAGGAGTCAGGTGGTCGCTGAGGCTCACGGCGGCGAAATCGTGCATCAGGGGGGCCCCGGCAAGGGAGGCCGCGGCGTTGAAGGCGGGAATTCCAGGAACGATTTTCAGAAACAGGTCCACTCCGCCTTCCGTGCTATCGACACCGCTTTCCGCGACCGCAAGATCGCGCTTCCGGCAAATATCGAGCACCAGCCCCGCCATCCCGTAGATCCCCGCGTCCCCGCTGGAGACCAGGGCAACCGACTTGCCAGCCAGAGCCTGGTCGATCGCCTGCCCGCATCGCTCCACTTCCCTGCGCATCCCGCTCGAAAACACCTGTTTGCCGGCCAGGAGATCCGCGATAAGATCGAGGTACGTCTTGTAGCCGAACACCACCTCGGCGGCGTCCAGGGCGCGGATGGCTTCTTCGGGGATGAAGGACCGGAAACCCGGCCCCAGGCTCACGATGGATAGACTGCCCGGGCGACCGCCAGCGTGCAGTTTATCGATTTGCGCTTGGTCACCAGCAGCCAGTTCGCTTGTGCGCTCCGCAGGGCGCTTGCTTCGCATACGCTTTCCACTCCTATATGGCGTGCCACGGCATCCGATGGGTTCGGGACGCGGAGCCCCGCCAACTCTTCCCTGCCGAAAAATTCAATCGGTCTTTTGAACCGGCCGGCCGCCGCGAGCAGCCCCGGTTCGTCCCGCTTTATGTCCACGGTGGCGAAGTTTCTGATCGATACAGGCGAAAGCCCGTTCTCCCGGAACACGCTTTCCACCAGGCCGCAGATTTCATCGGCTTCCGTGCCCCGGTTGCATCCCACGCCCACCACCAGGCGGCGCGGCCTGAGCTTGAGGCAGCGGGCACCGGAAGGCGGCAAGGTTTCCGAGACCCAAATCCCGAGGCCGGCCCGCAGCCGCCTCGCGTCGGCGACCTCTGCTTCCGTCAGGACCAGGAACCCCTTGAGGTCGGGGAGATGTGCTATAAAGAGGCGTTCCAGGTCGAAAATCCAAAGCGGCTCCTCATCCAGGACCGCGGCGACGACCCTTGCCAGCATCGCCCGATTTTCCACCGCCAGCCCCGCCTTTTGCGCCATGAGGTCGACGGCTATCTTGTCTTCCAGGTCGGAGGCCGTGGTGATGACCGGTTTGCCGCCGACCGCCGCGGCCACTCTTCGCGCCAGTTCGTTCGCGCCCCCCAGGTGGCCGGATACCAGGCTGATGGCGTAATTTCCCGTTTCATCCACCACCACCACGCCCGGGTCCACCATCTTGTCGCTCAAAAGAGGCGCGAGCATCCTTACCGCGATGCCGCATCCCATGATGCACACGATCGAGTTGAACCGGTGCCACGCCGATTTGAAAGACTCGGCCATCCCGCGCATGGGGACCATTCCGGGCAGAGCGTAGCGCTCGTTGCAAAAGCACACGGCGCCCGGCAGCCGGTCGCAAAGGCGGGCGGCAAGCTCGGTCCCTTTCCTGGTGAGTGCGAAAACGGCGATGCCGTCATTGCGGTCGTTTGGCGTCTCTGAACCGGTGACCGAAGGATTCGTCATAGAGTTTCGACCTTTTGGATTCCGTGCCGGGCTCCAGGACGGTCCTGAAAACCTCTCCCACCATTATCAGCGCCTGCCGATTGATTCCGGCCTCCCTGACCTTTTCGGCGATGTTTTCGAGCCTCGCGGCGACCAGTTCCTGGTCCGGCCAACCCACCCGGTAGGCCACCACCACCGGGGTATCCGGGGGGTAATGGCGCGCCAGTTCGCCCACCACCTTGTCCATTTGCTGCACGCTGAGATAAATGACCATGGTGGCGCGGTGCGATGCCAGGCTCGACAACTGCTCGCTTTCCGGTACCGGGGTCCGGCCCGCCAGGCGGGTGAGAATAAGCGTCTGGGAGACCTCGGGAAGCGTCAGCTCCCGTTCCAGGACGGCGGCGGCGGCGAATGCGGCCGAGACGCCGGGGACCACTTCGTGCGGAATCCCTTCCCGGTCGAGAAGGTCGAGCTGCTCCCGGATGGCTCCGTAGAGGGTGGGATCTCCCGTGTGCAAGCGCACGACGCGCTCGCCGAGATCGTATCCTTCCTTCAACAGCGCGTGCGTCTGCTCCAGGGTCATCGGGGCGCTGTCGAACAGCCTGGTCCCTTCCTTGCAGTATTGCAGGAGGCTTTTGGGGACGAGGGAGCCCGCATAGACCACCCTGTCCGCTTCCTTCAGGCAGCGCATTCCTTTGACCGTGATCAACTCCGGGTCGCCGGGGCCGGCGCCCACAAACTGAATTTTATATCCCATATTCGGCCTGCTCCAGGCACAAGCGGTACGACAACAGGACTGCGGCTTCGGCGACGCCCATGTGCGGGCGTCGCCCGCCGGCACGCTTTCATGTCCGCAAATCGATTCCGGAACGCATACCGGCTGTTTTTCACATTTCCGCAACGGGCTGTCAAGCAAACCCGCCGGCCCGTCTTGCGGGCCGGGTTATAGTATCCGCTTTCCAGGTATGTGCAAAGATTCATTTTTCTCTTTTCGAATTCCTATTTTTCCAATATGCTTACCGGGCCTAAACGGGTTACCTCAGGAAATCCTGCTCGTTCCAGTTCTCTCATCCTCAAGTTGATACAGGGCCTCATATCGGGCCGCCTGCTGCGGGCCTGCCGCGCATTTCACGGTTTCCCGCAACCCGGAGGGTTTCTTTCGTGGAAGCTCGCACCCGGGCTCCGGGCGGTGGACTTTGCCGCTGTGCGGCTCCGCCTGCTCGGACCCTTGTGAGAATGAGCGCATTCATTGTCAAGCAGGATATCATTTTGCAAGGAGTGATCTGATGGAAAATTTTGAGCCGGTTGTCGTCGGCTTCTGCTGCACGTTCTGAGCTTACTCCGCAGCGGACCTGGCAGGTTCGATGAGACTTTCCTATCCGACCAACATTCGTATCGTAAAGGTGCCCTGCACCGGCAGAGTCGCCGTGATCCATCTCCTGAGGGCTTTGGAGAAGGGTGCGGACGGGGTTTTCGTGGCCGGCTGCATGGAGGGCGACTGCCGCTTCCAGGTGGGCAATTTGAGAGCGAAGAAGCGGGTTCTCTACGTGCAGGAACTGCTGAAAGACATTGGCATGGAACCCGAACGGGTTGCGATGTACAACCTGTCCTCCGGCGAAGGCCCCCGGTTTGCCGAAATCGCCTGCGAAATGACCGAAATAGTTCGCCGGCTCGGCCCCAACCCCGTCAAAGTGAACGCCGGGAGCAAAGACCGGGCGGCGTGACGGACCACAGCAGCCTTTGGTAAACGCCGGGCATTCTATCCCGTGAAATCCTTTTGAAAACGAAGGGGTGGCCGAAACAGGGCCGCCCCTTCTGTTGGCACCACGTGCATTCAAAGTGGTACAAAACGATGCCTTAAAAGCGTGGCGAAATATTTCCCCGCGATGCTTTAGCGCGTTGGCTTGACCAATTTGCCCGATTTCTGCCGGGCGTAGGTTGCGGCTTCGAGGCCCGCCACGCAGCCCTCGCCCACCGCCTTTGCCATCTGCCAGGGGGGGCCGCAGATGTCTCCGGCCGCGTACAGGCCGGGGATATTGGTTTCCTGTTTTTTATTGGTGACGATGTAGCGCATGGTCTCGCTGTCTAGGGCGATGCCCAGCCGCGATGCCAGCTCGATGGCCCCCTTGGCGCCCAATTCGATGAACACCCCGTTGACCTCCAGCCTCTCGCCGTTGTCCAGCACAAGGCCTTCCACCCCGGTGCTTCCCAGGATTTCTTTTACCTTGCGCCCTCGATGGACTTCAATCCTGCTGGATTCGACCTGGTAGCCCAAGTGTTCGGACACGTCCTGGTCTTTGCAGATGAGGTACACTTCGCTGGCGGTGAGCAGCAGGGTCAGTGCCCCGGAGGCCGCGGCGCTTCCGTCTCCCACCACCGCCACCGGCTGGTTCCGGAAAAAGTTCGCATCGCAGTCCACGCAGTAACTCACCCCTTTTCCCAGCAGTTCCTTCTCGCCGGGCACGTTCAGCTTGTTCCTGGAAATTCCCATGGACAGGATCACCGTCCAGGTCAAAAGCACCTGCCCCGACTCCATGCTCACCCGGAAGCGGCCGTCGCCGGCCTCTTCGATGCCCAGTACGTCCTGTTCGAACATGGCGGCCCCGAATCTGCGGGCCTGTTCCCTGCCCTGGTTCAGCACGTCCTCGCCGGCTATGGGGCTGCTCATGCAGCAGTAATTTTCTATGTGAGCCCGGAACAGCGAACTGCTCTGGATTTTTCCCAGAACGGCCACCCGGACATGGGTCCGCGCCGCGTGCACCGCCGCCTGAAGACCGGCAGGGCCGCTGCCGAGAATCACCACATCGAATTCAAGTTCTTCGCCCGTCATTGTCCCTCCTGAATCTGAACCGCAATGTCCGAAACCGCGGAACTCCATGCCGGTCCCGCTCCCGGCCGCCTCCGCGCCCGCGGCAAAAATCCGGCACGGACCACCCAAGTGCCGCCAAGTTGACTCGACTATTTCATGTTCTTAGCATTGCCAAAAGTTTAAAATAGCATTTTAATGCCTGGAAGCTGCGGGTTCAATCCGCCGAATTTATGTTCAATGCGTCTTTGGGTGAAAATGGAAGGCCGGGCACCATCGTACGGGACGGCTCAAATGAGCGAGCGGAAGTCAACGGTCCACCTGGTGGTAACGGCAGCCCTGATCGCGTCGGCCGGGCGGCTGTTCGTCGCCCAGCGGCCGCCGTGGAAAAGGTTCGGGCTGCTCTGGGAGTTTCCGGGCGGCAAGGTGGAACCCGGGGAAAACCTGGAGGCTTCTCTCGTTCGGGAAATCAGGGAAGAACTCTGCCTGGACGTGAAGGTCCACGAGCTTTTCCGGACCATTTCACACGTCGAGAATGATTTCGCCATTCACCTGCACGCTTACTGGTGCTCGATATTCGGCGGGAATTTCTGCCTCAGGGAGCACGTAGCGTTTAAGTGGACCGAAGTGTCCGACCTGAAAGTGATGGAACTTACCACGGCAGATCGCCTCCTGGTCCCTTTTCTGGAAAGTCTCCCGCAGTTGCCCGTCTACCCGGGCAATGTTATTCCTGAAATCCCGGATTGAAAACCCGGTCGCATTTTATGGGGCTTCGATGCAAAGGTGGCGTTGCCGGCCCCGAAGCTCTTGCGATTTGCCGCGCACCTTGATAGGCTTTTGCGCATGCTGTGGTTTTTACGGCAAAAATTGTACGTTCCCGTTGTCCGGGACCGGTCAAAAAGGTTATGGATATTAAATGGATATATTTTAAAAGACTGTGAAAGTTGAGCTTGATGTCCGAAAAAAAGGATTCCCCC
>LUZZ01000189.1 GCA_001603845.1 Syntrophobacterales bacterium Delta_01
GGCTTTTTTCACTGCCAGCTTGATGGCTTCCTTCTCGATGAAATTCAGCTTGTGATCCTGGTTCTGGTCAAACCAGTCCGTAAGCAGTTTCAGGTCTTGCTGATCCATGTCTGTCCGTCCTTTCTGTGTGTTTCTTTTATGGGGATACATCACACGGGGGTGATGTTCAGGATAATCAGTTCACAGGGGTTGCCGATGCGGGGAACCCGCGGTTTTGCACCGTTGGTCATGCCCCGGGACAAAAGCATCTTCCCGTTGTCATACAGGCCGTGGGTGAGCTTCGGGAAGAATCCCTGCCCCGGCGCGTACAGGCCGTGGCCCGCGATCTGGATCTGGCCGCCGTGGGCGTGGCCGCAGAGGGTCAGGTCGATATCCCGGCCGGATACATAGTCCCGGTACATCTCCGGATGATGGCACATCAGGAGGCGGTAGCCCTCCTCCTTTTCAAACCGGTCCAGGAAGGCCTTGTCCGGCACGCCGCTCCGTACGCTGGAAAGGCCGCCCAGGCGGATGCCCTGAAAGACTGTACTTTCGTTGTCCAGCAGGGTTACCCGGCTGTCCCGCACCCGCTGCAGGAACTCCTCCCGGTGTTTATACTTCCGTTCATGATTGCCGACGGACAGGAACACCGGGGCATAATCCGGCGCCACGTCCAGGAACCGCAGGGCATTGCTGTTGTTCTGCCGGTGGCGGTCCACCAGGTCGCCCGGAACCAGCACCGCGTCGCAGCGGCCGAACTCCTCCAGCACGTCGTCAAAATCCGAGCTGTGGATGTCTGAGGCCACAGCCAGGCGCAGCGGCCGGTCAACCCGGTCCGTGCGGAAGGTGTATTCGGTCAGCACTCTTTTCATGCTTTCTTCTCCCGGCATTTCAGCAGGCACACTACGCAGCCTGCCGCAAACACCGCCACAATCCCGACAGTCAGCAGCAGGGAGCCGGTGACCACGCTCTGGTACTGAAGGGTCAGGCCGGCGGATGCCTCCTGAATCATCGGGAGGATGCCGGCGCAAAGATACAGCACCGCGATCGCCGCCATAACCAGCGCGGCGGCTCCCAGGGCAGAACCGATATAGCGGAGCGCCCGGTGGAGAGGCCGTCCGTCAAAAAGGGCTGCAAGCCCGGCGAACAGCGCGCACAGCGCCAGCGCCGCCCAGGGCATGCCCAGGAAAAACTCCACGATATTGACCAGGTCTACCCGCTTTTCGGCCTTCTCCAGCCCGAGGCTGAAAACCAGCTGGCGCATGGGCAGCACCATATTCACAATGCTCTTGTGGATCTCCTCCGACACAGAGTAGGCAAAATAGGCCGCTTCGTCCGGGTTTTCCTGCACAGCAGGATCCTCCATCAGGATCTGTTCCACCTCTTTGGTATCCCAGCGGAGCTCATTCCCTGCCCTGCCGTCCCGCAGCACGCTGCTCCACCACAGGGATGCCTGGCTGTTCAGGTCCTTCAGGACGTCCTCGTTCACGGCGGCAACGACCGGCTCCGGATCAAAGCCGTACAGATCCGCCAGGGCGGTGATCCGTTCCTGGGCCAGGTCCTTTTCTTCCCGGATCAGGGAATCACTGACTGGCGCTCCTTCGTCTCCCATGGCCGGGGCAATCACCTGATGGCCCACAAGGCACACGCCGAAGAGGATCAAGCTGCCGGTCAGCAGGAGGGCAAAAAACCACGCGAAAAACTTTTTCATGATACGACGGCCCCCTTGATCAGCACGCTGATGACCCGCAGGAGTGTGGGGCCGAATCGGTACGCCGCGAAGCCAATAACCGCCAGGAACGGCAGGGCCAGCAGCACCGGCCCCAGCCAGAGACGCTTATGCCCGGATTTATGTTCAGTGTTCACTCTTTCTTGTTCTCTCCCTTCGTCTGTGCCGCCGGCTCTGGTTATCGTCCTTCATGGGCGCTTCACCCCGGAGCTCCAGCAGCCTGTCACGCAGCTGCGCGGCGCGCTCGAATTCCAGCTCCTTCGCCGCGGTGAGCATCTCGTCCTCAATCTTCCGCATCAGGGCGGCACGTTCATCTTCATTCAACGCCGCAGGAGCGGTTTCCTCCACCCGGCGCGTGATTTCCAGCACGCTGCGGATCGCGTTGCGTACGCTCTCCGGCGTGATGCCGTTGGCCCGGTTGTATTCCTCCTGGATGGCCCGGCGCCGGTTGGTTTCCGACATAGCCTTTGCCATGCTTTCCGTCAGCTGGTCGCCGTACAGGATGACCCGGCCGTCCACGTTGCGGGCTGCCCGGCCGATAGTCTGCACCAGGGAGGTTTCACTCCGCAGGAAGCCTTCCTTATCCGCGTCCAGGATCGCGACCAGCGCGACCTCCGGCAGGTCCAAGCCTTCCCGCAGCAGGTTGATGCCCACCAGCACGTCATACTCGCCCAGGCGCAGGTCCCGCAGCAGCTCCATCCGTTCCATGGTCTGGATATCGCTGTGCAGGTACCGCACCTTGATGTCCAGCTCCTTCAGGTACTCGGTGAGGCTCTCCGCCATCCGTTTGGTCAGCGTGGTAACCAGCACCCGCTCACCCTTTTCCGTCACCTTCCGGATCTCGCCCACCAGGTCATCCACCTGGCCGGTAGCCGGCCGCAGGATCACCTCCGGATCCAGCAGGCCCGTCGGCCGGATGATCTGCTCCACCACCTGCTGTGCCCGCTCCCGCTCATAGGGGCCGGGCGTAGCGGATACAAAGATGGTCTGGCCGATGCGCTCCTCAAACTCGTTGAACAGCAGCGGCCGGTTGTCATAGGCGGAAGGCAGGCGGAATCCGTATTCCACCAGCGTGTTTTTCCTGGCCCGGTCTCCGTTGTACATGGCGCGGATCTGGGGCACGGTCACGTGGCTTTCGTCAATCATCACCAGGAAGTCCCCGGTAAAGTAATCCAGCAGTGTATAGGGAGCGTCCCCGGGCTTCCGGCCGTCAAAATACCGGGAATAGTTTTCAATGCCCTGGCAGTAGCCGATCTCCCGCATCATCTCGATATCGTAGCGGGTGCGCTGGGCAATGCGCTGGGCCTCCAGCAGCTTGCCCTGGGATTCAAACTCCTCAATGCGCTGCTTCAGGTCCTTTTCAATATCCCCGATGTGCTCCTCCATGTGGGCGGGATCCGTGGCATAGTGCGTCGCGGGGAAAAGCGCCGCGTGCTCCAGGGTAGCCAGTGCATGGCCGCTGACCGCCTCAATGACGGAGATCCGCTCAATCTCATCCCCGAAGAGCTCCACCCGGATGGCCTTCTGGTTTTCACCCGCAGGGATAATCTCGATCGTGTCCCCCCGGACCCGGAAGGTTCCCCGGTCAAACTCCACGTCGTTGCGCTCATACTGGATGTCGATCAGGTCCCGGATCAGCTTTGTCCGGCTGTATTCCATGCCCGGCCGCAGGGAGATCATCTGTCCCTCATACTCGCTGGGGTCGCCCATGGAATAGATGCAGCTGACGGAAGCGACGATGATCACGTCTTTCCGCTCGCGAAGCGCCGCCGTGGCCGAGTGGCGCAGGCGGTCAATCTCATCATTGATGGAGGCGTCTTTTTCGATATAGGTATCCGAGGAAGCGATGTACGCTTCCGGCTGGTAATAATCATAATAGCTGACGAAGTATTCCACCCGGCTGTCCGGGAAGAAAGCCTTCAGCTCACTGCAGAGCTGCGCCGCCAGCGTCTTGTTATGGGCAATGACCAGGGTGGGCTTCTGTACTTTTTCAATCACCGAAGCCATGGTGAAGGTCTTGCCGCTGCCCGTGACGCCCAGAAGGATCTGGTCCTTCAGTCCCGCCCGGATGCCCGCCGCCAGCGCCTCTATGGCCTGGGGCTGGTCTCCGGAGGGCGCATAGGGCGCCTTCAGGACAAACTGATCCATGCTTTTTCCTTGCCTTCCGGGTAGCGCATCACAACGGTCTCGCCGTCCTTTGCGGCCCAGGTCCTTTCAAAAATCGTTCTCGTTTCCGGCAGGTAC
>LUZZ01000190.1 GCA_001603845.1 Syntrophobacterales bacterium Delta_01
CCTGTCCATCTACTGGGTGATGATCCTGACCGAAATCCTGACCATGGGGCTTTTCGCCATGAGTTTCAACCTGCTCTTCGGCTACACGGGGCTGCTCTCGTTCGGCCAGGCGGGTTTTTTCGGCGCGGGCGCCTACTGCGCGGTACTCACACTGCTCCACGGCCCGGCGTCCCTGTGGGCCGCCCTGGCTGCGGGATTCCTTGGAGCGGCCCTGCTCGCGATACCGATCGGCTGGCTGTGCGTGCGGCGCGACGAGATCTACTTCGCCATCCTTACGCTGGGCTTCGGCATGATGCTGTTTACCCTGGCGCATAACTGGCGCTCGGTGACCGGAGGAAGCGACGGACTCGGGAACTTCACCCTTCCGGAACTCAGCCTGTTCGGGTGGACGGTTTCGCTCTTCAACCCGAAGCATTTCTACTTCCTGGTTCTCGTGATGGTGGCCGCAGGCGTCCTGCTGCTCCTGCGGGTGGTGCGGTCCCCGTTCGGCCTCCTGCTCCGGGGAACGCGCGAGAACAGCAACCGCGTGTCCTTCGTCGGTGCCAACGTCCGGTCGGTCCGCCTGTTTGCCTTCGTCATCGCCGGCGCGCTGGCCGGGCTGGCGGGAGCGCTCTTCGCCCTTTTCAACCGGATCGCCTCCCCGGAAATGCTTCACTGGTCCTTTTCCGGGAAAGCCGTCCTCATGACCATCCTCGGCGGCTCGGGCGTCTTTCTCGGCCCCGCCGTGGGGGCCGCCATCTTCTTCGTGCTCGAACACTTCATCACCGCCGTCACCACGAGCTGGATGATTTTCCTCGGGCTGATCCTGATCGTCCTCGTGCTGGTCTTCCCGAAAGGTGTGCTGGGGAGCGCGGTGGACTTTTTCAGCCGGAAAGGAGGTGCGCGATGACCGCCGCTCGGGACAACATCCTCGAGGTGCACCACGTCACCCGGAATTTCGGCAAGTTCCAGGCCCTGAGCGACGTGTCGCTCACGGTGCGCACCGGGCGCATGTGCGCGCTCATCGGACCCAACGGCGCGGGGAAAACCACCTTCTACAACGTCGTTTCGGGCCGCTACCGGCCTTCAGCGGGCAAGGTCTTCTTCAAGGGGAAGGAAGTGAGCGGGCTGCCGAGCCACCGGCTGGTTTCCATGGGGCTGCTCCGGTCGTTTCAGATCACCAATATCTTCCCGGCGCTGACGGTCCTGGAAAACGTGCTCGTCCCGCTCCTGGTGCACCACGGCATGAGCTTTTCCTGCCTGCAGTCCATCAGGAAGCGCAGGGACCTGGCCGATGAGGCCGTTCAGATCCTCGAACGGGTGGGGCTGGAGGGAGTCGCCGACCACGTGGTTTCAACTCTGGCCTACGGCGACAAACGGCTCATCGAAATCGCCATCGTCCTGGCGCGCCGCCCCAGCATGGTCCTTCTCGACGAACCCACCGCCGGGATGAACCCCGAGGAGACCGACCGCATGATCCACCTCATCCAGGACCTTTCGGAGCATTCGGATACCACCTTCTTCATCACCGAGCACGACATGAAGGTGGTCTTTTCGGTCGCCGAAAAGATTTTCGTTCTCAACCAGGGGACCCTGCTTGCGGAAGGAACTCCCGAGGAAATCCGGAACAACCCGGACGTAAAGCGCGCCTATCTGGGAGGAAGCCTCGATGCTCCAGGTCAATGACATACACGTCTACTACGGCGACAGCCACGTGCTGCAGGGGATATCGCTGGAGGTCCGGCGGGGGGAAATCGTCTGCTTTCTCGGACGGAACGGAGCGGGCAAGTCCACCACCATGTGCGGGATCCTGGGGGTCAACGCGCCACGGTCCGGGCAGGTAATCTTCCAGGGCGTAGACATCTGCGGCGCCCCGGTCTATCAGAACGTGCGCCGCGGGATCGCGTTCGTGCCGGAAGACCGGCGCATTTTCCCGAGCCTGACCGTGCAGGAGAACCTGGAAGTGGCCCTGCTGCCGCCCCGCCCCGAGCAGACCCCGTGGACTATCGACCGGGTCTACCAGGTGCTGCCGTTTCTCGCCCGCCTGAAAAACCGCAAGGGCGGAAATCTTTCCGGGGGAGAGCAGCAGATGCTTGCCATCGCGCGGGCGCTGGTCGGAAACCCGCTGCTGCTCCTGCTTGATGAACCCTGCGAAGGCTTGGCGCCGATCATCGTGGAAGAACTGGGCCGGGTGATTTCGAGCCTCAGGGAGGAGATACCCATCCTGCTCGCCGAGCAGAATGCCCGCTTCGCCCTCTCCATCTCCGACCGGGGATACGTGATCGACAAGGGCGTAATCCGCTACGAAGGATCGAAGGCGGACCTGCTCTCCAATACGGAGGTGCAGACGAGGTATTTGTCGGTGTAGGTTAAAGCCGGGGAAGGCAAAAACCGGCACCTCCCGCGGCCGCCGCACCCATCACTTAAGCGGTTGTTTCCACAGGAGGTTTACGCAATGAAGGTGGGAATCATCTGTTCCAACAAAGACCCGGAGATCCTTTGGAACGCCTTTCGCTTCGCCAATCTTTGCCTGGAGAAAATGGACGACGTCTTTCTCTTCCTTAACTGCGGCGCGGTGGAATACCAGGAGGTGGATTCCCCCCGGCATAAGCTGGGGGACCTCCTGAAATCCTTCGCCCTGAGTGACGGCGTCCTTTATTCCTGAGGTACCTGCATGCGCTCCCGGGGCCTGGGAGCAGCCGAGTACGGAGACACGGCAACCCAGCAAAACCTTTATGATCTCGTGCAAAACTGCGACAAGGTGCTGTGTTTCTGAAAATACCGATGCGGCATTGACACCCGTTCCGCCGCAGGGGCGGACTTTCCCGTCCCGTTCACTTCCACTCCAGGCACGGCGCCGCATTGCCGATCATGAAAATCAGATGCACGAGATCGAGCAGCCGGGACGACGTTTTCAAAAACCACGAACAGGGAGAAACGAATATGAAATTTTTAGTATTCAGTTTGTGCCTGGCCCTCCTGACGACTTTTAGCGCCGTGAATGCCGACGCCCGGCGGCCCTGCGGAAAAGTTCTGATCCAGGGTCATTACGACAGGCATGGACGATGGGTCCCGCCGCGCTGGAAGCGCCTGCGCTGGGTCCCCGGCCATTATAACCGCGCGGGGAGATGGGTTCCGGGGCATTGCCGCTGATTTGTACCCCGGACTTTTTCCGCGCTTGAATTCGCGGTCGATTGACTTGCTTTCCCTGAGCGAGTTTGTAACTTTTTTGTAACCCTCTTATGCTATCTTAACATTCAGAGAGTTACCCCCCTACAAAATTGGCCAGGAGAGGCCCCCATGTTTCACCTGTTGCTTCTCCTGGCCGCTCAATTTTATCGGCCCCCCCTTTCGACTTGCCCCGGCGGGATTTTCGCAAAACTTCGCGGACACTCCCCCCCGGCAGCGAACCGGCGGGGGGCCCGCGCCCGGCCGCCCGCCTACCCGCAAAAGCGTTGACTTTGCCTTTCTTCGAAGGTAGGGTACCCCCCACACCGCCGTTAAGCGAAGTCCCATGGGAGGTTCGATGAAAAGCTCGGTCTTTGCGGTTCTGTTCTTTTTTGCCCTGTCCGGGTTGTGTGCCGGTGCGGACCAGGGAACTGCCGCCGGGACGTATATCAGCAAGCGCGACAGCAAAGAATATCTCACCCTTCAGCCGGACGGTTCTTTTTTTCTCAAGCAGCGGAAAATGCCCCCCGACATGGAGCACCCCTTCATGGAGGTCAGCGGCAAGTACACGCTCAAGGGCGAGGAACTCAAACTGATACTGCCGGACGGCGGAGAAGCTTCCGGTAAGCTCGTGGACAACATCTTCCAAGACTCCGAGGGGATCGAATGGGTCAAGCAGGGTTCGCAGCGGTTCGAGCTCAAAAGGCCCACCGGCAGCACGCTCCCCAAGCGTTTGTACTAGGTCACGTTCAAAGCGGTATCGAAACGATGCCTTAAAAGCGTGGGGGCGCTTCGTCCCCGGCCCTCACGCCCTTAATGGGATCACGGATGAATTCAAGGATGCAAAGCCACACGCGGGAAAGCCAAGTCTTCAGCATCCTGTTGGTTGTCTTTGTCCTTTCCTTGACCACGGTGGTTCACCTTTGCCACACCTGCCACCCGAGCTACAGGTTTCAATCGACCTCCGCTCCCCATCCTTATGTTTTTAAGGCCGATACCGGTCCGGTCGCCCATGCCGAAGAATCTGAAGGCCCATGCCTTGCCTGCCTGTTTTTGAATAGTATCAACGCGACGCAGATCGCCCTGCTCTTTTTTCTGCCGTCCTTGCCGGCGGGACTGTACCGTCTGCTTCCGCCGCAAACAGAGGCATTCGTCTCGAACTATCTCGCTTCTTTTCTTCAATCGCGCGCCCCTCCCCGGATTTTCTTTCGGCACTGATGCGACGCGGCGTGCCGGTCGGATGGGCGGTGGGAAGCGGAGTCGAAGGGGGTTCGACATTTGCTTGCTGAATGTATTTCGAGGGGAGGGGGGAGTTTCATGAGGTATCGATGGTTTGCTTTGCTGGTCGTATCGGGGTGTGTCGTTTCACTTCTGACCGGGTGCGGTTCTCTGTCCTGGCACGAGTCGTCCAATCCAAAACTTGCCAGCCGCCCCGTCATCACCGCACCACCAATACCGCCGGAACCGCCTCCCGCCAATCCCCCCAAATGTGAACTGCCGATCCCCGACCATTGGACCGTGGACGCCGCCGTAACGAGATTTGCCGACAAGCACCACAAAAGCTTCCAGACCCAGCTCAACAGGGCTTGCAATTATGTCGTGCCGACCCAAAAAGTCCTCCAAAAGAAAGGACTGCCGCCCGACCTCGTGTACGTTGCGCTCGTGGAAAGCGGTTTCACTCCCAAGGCAAAATCCTCCGCCAATGCCGTGGGGATGTGGCAGATCATCTCCAAAACCGGCACCCGTTTCGGACTCACGCAAAACAAGTGGATCGACGAGAGGTGCAATCCCATAAAGGCCGCAGAGGCCGCGGCCGATTATCTCTCGTTTCTGTACGATACTTTCGGTAACTGGCCCCTTGCCCTTGCCGCCTACAACGCCGGCGAGAACGCGGTGCAGGGAGCCCTCGACAAAAGCGGGCTCAAGACTTTCTGGGAGCTTTTGGAAGCCGGCTGGCTGCCCGCAGAAACACGGGACTACGTTCCAAAGGTCTACGCGGCGGTCAGGATAGCCAGGGAGCCGGCCCGCTACGGGTTTTCGTACAGACCGGGCCACTATGTCGCACGGCATGAAAAAGTGTCCGTGCCGGGAGGCGTCAAACTCTCCTGGGTGGGAAAACAGATCGGGATATCCAAGGATGACCTTCTCGACTGCAATCCCGAGTTGTGTAAACCCATGACCCCGCCCGGGTATACGGAATACGAACTGTGCGTGCCGATGGGCTGCCGCGAGGGAGTCCTTTCCGCGCTGGCGACCCGCTCGCCCTTTGACGAGAAGCCCGAAAAGAAGTTCGAGAAAAAACCCGAACCGGTCCGCACAACTTCGTCTCCGGCCATCCACAAGGTTGCGCGCGGGGATAGCTGGAATAGCCTGTCCGCCAGGTACAAGTGCTCGGCAAAAACCTTGGCGGCCATGAACGGCACCAAAGTCTCCAAGGCGCTCAAGCAGGGACAGCGCCTGAAAGTCCCGGTCTCATCGGCACCGGTCCGCATCACCGGGAAGGGATCCCGCAACCAGGCCGTTGCGATGTCCCTCCCTGCCAGAAAGAGCACATCGGCCTCGGGACCGAAAACCAACGAGAAACGGAAGAACCCCGCGGCGAAAAAGACTACTCACTACGTGGTCAGCCAGGGGGATACCCTGTGGACTATCGCCGAAAGGTTCCATATTCCGGTAAAAACCCTTTGCGCACAAAACGACCTGAAGCCAAACCAGATAATCGTCCCCGGGGACCCGCTCGCCATCCACGCAGCCCCGCAGGAATCCTTACGTACCGGGAAAAGGAGGGATTAGTTTCGGCCTGTTTGTCATGACGGACTCCGTGCCCCGTGTTTTTGTGGGCTGCGCCGCCAAAAGAGGGTAATGCCAGGCAACACCCGGCGTTTGACAGCGCCGGTCCAATGATGTATCCTCCGCTCCATTGACTTTTTCAGCATCCCGGAACACGGTGAAAATCCGTGGCGGTCCCGCCGCTGTAATCGGGGATGAGGGCCTGCATCGAGCATGGCTCGGCCACTTTCGGGGACTACCCCGATGGGAAGGCTGCAGGTTCTCCAGACGATCCGAGAGCCAGAAGACCTGCTGAAAAAGCCGTAGTGATCGGTTTCCGATGGTAAACGAAACCCGGAAGGACGCCAGAGGGCTCCAAGGCCCCGCGCGCGTTCTTCCGGGTTTTTTTTGTGGAGCGCACAACAGAAAAGGAGAGATGTCCCATGAAGAAGATCGTTGCGTATCGTCGCCGCTGCCGTGCGGCCAACAATGGAACCGGTCTGTCACACTATATTCTTTTGCCGCAGAAAACCGGCAGGAAGTAGCGGGGAAAACCGATGAATACTGCACAGAACGTTCAGCGAACGCCGCGGTATGCCAACACCGGCTACGGCCCGTCATTCTCGGTGCTGGAAATCGGCATGCCGGACCGGGTGGCGGTGATCGAACCGGACACCGCCTTTTGGGTCCTGGTTCACCGCGATGAAGTGGGAAGCGCGCTTTCGGGCGGGCTGGTGGAAAGTTTCAGCCGCAACCGGGCCGATTTCACCTCGGAGATGCACACCCTGCGCTCCGGCCTCAAGCCGTCGGCGGTGTACTTCAACCCGACGGAGCAGTGTAATTTCAACTGCACGTATTGCTATCTTCCGGAGGACATGCGCCGAAACGGAAAGACGATGAGCGCGGAAGAGCTGTGTTCGGCCCTGGAGCGGCTGGAACAGTATTTTTCTTCGACGCTTCCGGAGGGCGCGAGGCCCCAGTTGATTTTCCACGGCAGCGAGCCGATGGTGGCCAAGGAATCGGTATTCGAGGGTATCCGGCGCTTCGGCGACCGGTTCTCCTTCGGTGTCCAGACCAACGCATCGCTCCTCGACGACGAAGCGATTTCGTTTCTCAAGGAGCACCGGGTTGGAATCGGCATATCCCTGGATGCCCCCACCGCCGACGTGGCGGATCTCACGCGCAAGAACTGGGCCGGCACGGGATATTTCGCCCAGGTGGTGAAGGTCATGGAAAAACTTGCGTCCTACGAAGGTTTCAACGTGATCACCACCGTGACCAGCCTGAACGTCGCCACCCTTCCGGCGATGGTCGATTTCTATCACGACCACGGCATCCGCAGCGTGATGTTCAACCCGGTGCGCTGCACGCGGGAAGGCGGCATGGAGTTGAAGCCGGAAAACGACCTGATGTCGCACTATTTTCTCGCGGCCCTGGACAGGACTTACGAACTGTTCGAGAAGACCGGCCGCAAGCTGGTGGTGGCAAACTTCGCCAATGTCCTGGCGGGAATCGTGGGCCCCACCGGCCGGCGGCTGATGTGCGACATCTCGCCGTGCGGCGGCGGGCGCTGTTTCGTCGCCGTTTCGGCTCACGGCGACGTGTTTCCGTGCAGTGAGTTCATCGGATTTCCGGAATACAGGGGCGGGAACCTCTACCGGGACGCACTGCCGGATATTATCGGCACAGCCCCGTTCCTGGAAATTATCAATCGCAGGGCCGAAGATTTCAAACCCTGTTCCGACTGCTCCATACGCCATTTCTGCGGGGCGCCCTGCCCTGCCGAAGTCAAGGCGGTTTCCGGGACGGTGAACGCACCCAGCCCTTACTGCGAGTTCTACGAGGAGCAGGTGCGCTACGCTTTCCGGGTGATCGCCAACGGGCGCGAAGAGACGTACCTGTGGGACGGCTGGCAGGAGGAAACGGAGGAATCGTTCACATTTTCCTGAGATTTCACCATAACGCGTGCGCTCCCCAGCGCCCCATGCGGGACCGGACAGGCTCCTGCATGGGGCGCCCACTTCCGTTTTCCCCCAAATCGCGATGCCCCCCCCGCGGGTCCCTCCTCTTTTGAACCGCGTGCCGCATCCCAAGCCCAAATTGCCTTTGCGTATTTAAATGGTACGATGTACCCTGCTTCGCAGCCGGGCTTTTGCGCCCCGGAAAGCTGTCGAGACTTCGAACCCGCCCGGTCGAGGCGGCGAGGAGCATCGTGTAAAATGTTGATCGAATCGGCAACCCACCTTGGCCTGATAAGGGAAAACAACGAAGACCGGTTTCTGGTCAAACGCTTTGAAAACGGTTCGGTCCTGCTTGCAGTGGCCGACGGCATGGGCGGCCATGCCGGAGGTGAAGTGGCGGCCGAGCTGGCCATCGAGAGCCTGACCAGCCTGGACGGCAACGGCGCCGACCCCGTGGACGGCATCCTTCACGCCGTGGGCCAGGCGCAGAAGTTCATCCTGGAGGCTTCGCGCTTCGACCGGTCGTTCAAGGGCATGGGCACCACCCTGACAGCCGTGCTGGTGCGGGATGGCAGCGCCCACTGGACGCAGGTCGGCGACAGCAGGCTGTGCCTTTTCCGGGACGGAATCCTGCACCGCATAACGGACGACCACACCATCCCCGGCATGCTGCTCAAAAAGGGTGAAATCACGAAAGAACAGGCGCGGGTCCACCCCTACGGCAATGTACTTCTGAGGTGCATCGGGTGCGACCGGTTCGAACCCGATTCGGGAGTTTTCGAAGTCAGGAGCGCGGACATCCTGATGCTCTCATCCGACGGCCTGCACGACCTGATCCCCGATGATGAAATCCAGGCCGTCCTGGGCCGGGACACCGGCCTTCGGGAAAAGCTCGACGCCCTGGTGCAAAAGAGCCTGGATGCGGGAGGCAGGGACAATATCACCGCCATTCTGGGAATGATTTGAACGCAACGGGGCCGCACGCAAACGACGGAACGAAGTCGTCCGCGGCAGCCCCGCATCGACTGTTTTCGGCTGCTTTGCGCCGCCGCCCCCCTTCAAACGATCGGGCAGCCCGTCGCCCGGCACGCGGCCATCGATCCCAGGCTGTCCTCCACCGCTTTGAAACCGTTTCGCTTGAGTATGGACGCGGCGATGATTCCGCGGGACCCGCTTTCGCAGAAAGTGGTGATGGGCCGGTCTGCGGGGATATCGTCCAACCGGGCGGGAAGCTCGCCCACGTACACGTGCAGCGAACCGGGCAGCCGCCCGTCTTTGACCTCGTCCGCCCCCCTCACGTCCAGCAGCGTGAACTTGTCGCCGGCGCGTATCCGCCGCACCAGCTCCTCCACGTGAACGGCGGGGATCCTGTCGTAAGCCAGTCCGTTGGTTTCCCATTCCCACATCCCGCCCGCCAGGTAGCCGGTGACCCGGTCGTATCCGAGGCGCCGGAGGTAGCGGACCGCCGTGTTCACGTCGGCGACGTCGTCGTTTACCACCAGGAGGATGTCCTTATCGTAGGGCAGGTAATAGCCGGCCATGGCCGGGACCATCGAAAGCGGCACCGAAAGGCTTCCGGGGATGAAAGCCCCGGCGAACGCTTCCGGGCTCCGGGTGTCCAGGACCACGGCGCCCCGCTGCGCCGCTGCGCTGAACTCCGCAACCGAAAGCGGCCGGGGAGCGTGAATGCCTGATAGCAGCGGGGCCGCCCCTTCCAGGTTGAGTTTTTCCATCATCATGAAATAAGGCGGCTTGTAATGGAACTCGCTGGCTTTGAATTTGACGAAGTCCCTGCGTTCGGTCATCCGGAGCACCGCATTGTGTTTTCGCTCGTAGCCGATGGTCGAAAAATCCCTGGGGGCCATGCCCTTGCCGCAAACCGATCCGGCGCCGTGGCCGGGGTACAGGATCACGTGGTCTCCGAGCGGCAGGAGCTTTCCGAAAATGCTGTCATAGAGCAGCCCCGCGACCTCTTCCTCCCTGCCGGGGAAAAAATCGGTGCGGCCCACGTCGCCGATAAACAGGGCGTCGCCCGTAAAGACTCCCACGGGCTCGCTGCCCATGCTGGTGTCGGTCAGCACCAGCGAGATGCTCTCGAAGGTGTGCCCCGGCGTTTCCAGGACAGTCAGGCTGAGGTCCCCCAGGTCGAACCGGTCGCCGTCTTTTACGGGGTTTCCGTAGCGGAAATCGAGCGCTCTTCCGTGATGGATCTCCGCCCCGGTGCGGTGCGCCAGCTCGCACGAGCCGACCACGTAGTCCTCATTGCGGTGGGTTTCGAATATGAGGGTGATCGCCGCGCCGTAGCGGTGAGCGATATCGATGTATTCCCGGCAGTCGCGGCGCGGATCGATGACCGCGGCCTTCCCGCCGTGGCCGACCATGTAAGAGATATGCGCCAGGCCTTCCGAGCGCACCGATTCGACAAACATCTGTCCGTTCATGCAGCACCTCGTCTCGACAATGGGCCGTTTGTATGGGAATAATTTGCGGTAAACTCGAATGCAAAACCTTTTTCTGCCCTTACGATAATAAGAATCGAGGCGGAAAAATCCAGGGGCGCCGCCGCCGCGCCCAATGAAGCCGCGAGGCGGCGTGGAGGAACGAGGCGCCTCCGTGCTCTCAAGGCGTCGTTTGGACACCATTTTGGATGCCGTTTCGCATCATTGGTTGACACCGGGCACGGCTGTGCGCAAGATGGCGGTATCTACTGCGGTGTTTTCCACGAAAAAGCCGGCACGCCCCGCCGGCGGAATACCCCCATCAGACCGGGCCGGGAGGAATAAGCGATGTCCAAGACCGTGGTTTTTCTGCTTTGTACCGCCGTGCTGGCGTTCGCCTCCCCCGTTCGGGGCGACGTGAAATTCCAAAGGGAGGGCTTCACCATCTCCTTTCCCGACGGGTGGGTGGAAATCCCGCGGGCCGCCATCGATTCCTACGAGAAGAAAATGGCGGAGCTGGCTCCGGGCAAAACCGTGCAGCATTACGATTCCGGCTACCAGCGGGAGGGCTCCGAGAAATGGTTTTCCTATCCCTACGTTCTCGTCCAGATCAGTACGCAGCACCGGATACCGGAAAACCGCCTCGAACAGCTCAAGCAAAGTACCGTCCCCAACGTCCGGAACGAGAAGGAAAGGCTTTCCGCCGTCATGTCCGACATCAAAGTGGGACAGATGGCCTACGACAGCCGGGACAACATCATCTGGATGCCCCTGGAAATGGATATCCGCGGATTCGGGCCGGTGACCGGCCTTGCCGGAATCGTTCCCACCGAATCGGGCTTCATCCAGGCGATCGGCTACTGCAAAAAAGACGATTATCCGAAATACGAAGCAGCTTTTCGCTCCATCCTGCTGTCCGTAACCCCCGGGCCGGAACTGGTGTACAAACCGCACTCCCCCGATACCATGATAAGCTGGACCGAGGTTGCGGCAACGGCGGCGGCGGCAGCCCTGATCGCCGTCATCGTGGGGCTGGCGGTTCGGTCCTGGAGGAAAAAACGCCTAAACAGTTGAGCCTGCCGCTGTTTTACTGACCGAGTCCCCCCCGGTATACGATCTCCAGTATCTTTTTCGCGCACACGTCGGCCCCGTCCATCCTGACGTTCGAAACTCTTCGGGGAAGAGAAAGAATGCGCCGGATGGCGGGTTCCCAGTTGCCTTCCAGAAAATCTTTGGAATCGATATACACGGAGGTCAGTTCGGCTTTTATCGCTTCCACCAGCACGTCGTATTCCGGAAACCGGCCCCGTTCGGTGTAGACCATCGGGGTTCCGTTTGCCAGGCATTCCGACACGATCCCGTAGCCCGGCTTGGTGATCACCGCATCCGAAACGGCCACGGCGTCCGGATAGGAAACATCCACGCCGTCGATCTTGCGCGCGCCGCGCAGGGGAAACTCCAGGGGGCTTTTGTAGATGAAAGTGACATCGCCGATCTTTTCCAGGCGCTCGAAGGCCCTCGCATCGAGGAGCAGGCCGGCAAAGGAAACCAGCACCACTTTTTCATGCTCGCCGAGGCCCAGCATGGAGCGCGTTTCACCGCGGGGCCGCGCCGCCTTGCGAGCTACCAGCGGCACGTCGATAATCCGGGGGAAAACCGAACAATCCCCGTGCATCGGCAGACGCAGGAAAAGCGGGCACTTGCCGTAGCCGCTCCGGAGCCAGGCTATGACTTGCTCCCACTCGGGATCGGAGTCCGCATAGGCCCGGTAAATCCAGTCCCAGGTGAAATTGCCGATGCCGATTGCGGGGACCCCGCAGGCGCCGGCCGCTTCGAACGGGAGCGCGGCGATATCGGATACCACCAGTTCCACCCCTTCTTTTGCGATAAAATCCATTTCCCCGGCAACGAGGGTGTGCGCGTCTTTTTTCAGCCGCGTGAGCATTTCCAGCGACTTTTCCAGGTCGAACCGGATGCCGTCGTACTGGAACAGTCCCACATCCAGGCGCTGCCGCCTCATCGGGGGGCGCAGTCTCAAATTTTGTTCTACAAGTGTGTAAGGAATCTCTGATATAAGGAAGAGCTGTATATCCGGGTCCAGTTCGGCCAGGCGGCGCAGCACTTCCAGCGAGCGCACCGCGTGGCCGAAACCGTGTGACGTTATGTAGTAAGCTATTACGTGCCTTTTTCGCTGCAATTTATTCTCCTGCCTGTCGTCCGCGCTGAATTTCGAAAGCCGGTCCGGCCTCTTTCCCCCGCCTGCAAGCAAAGGGGGAGTATTTGGCCGGGAGTCTCAGCTCAAACGGATCGCATTATCGCCGATTCCGTACGCCGGCGACCACCAATTCCCGAACGGAGATGTACATGGGCAAAATCATAGTCACTTTTCAACCCGAACGAACGAGAATCGAAGCGCAATCCGGAGAAAAACTGATCGATATCGCCTCCTATGCCGGAA
>LUZZ01000191.1 GCA_001603845.1 Syntrophobacterales bacterium Delta_01
AAAATATTTTTATACTTGTACGCAAAAACCTCTTAAAAACTCTTATCGAAGAGTGATAAATTATCGATATTACGGAATGGACAGGAAGCTCTGAAAGTTGAGACTGCTGGAAGAATTGTGGCAGGGAGAACCTCCGCTGCAGCCCCGGACGGGCGTGTCCGTTCGCGGCCGGCCGGATCGGGTGGAAGGAGAAAGATCGGTGAGGCCGAGCTGTTACCTGAACGCAGTGGAGATCGGCGACGGGAATTCCCTGCTCTATAATGGTTTTTCCATGTGCATCGACGTCGTTCCGTCCGAACTCGCCCGCCGGCTGATTTCGTCTGCGGAGGGGGGCGATTTTTCCTTTCTCCTGCCCGCCGAAAGGGAGCATCTCGTCAACAGGGGGCACCTTACGGCACTTTCCGCAGCCGCCGAGCGGGAGGCAATGGAAAAACTTGCGCGCGCAATCGCCCAAAGGGACGCCGAATCGGACAGGCAAACCTTCCGGGGGAAAATGGTCACCTTTATCCTGACCTACGGATGCAACCTGTCCTGCACTTACTGCTTCCAAAGTTCCGTGAGGGAAAGCTCGTGTCTTTCGTCGATGAGCGAAGCGTTTGTGGACGATTTCTTCCGCAACTATCTCCATAAATTGTTCCCCGGCACCCCCAGGGACAGGTTCCGCTTTATCCTTTTCGGCGGAGAACCGCTGCTTCCCGGCAATCGCGGAGCGATCGAGCGTATCCTGCGCTACGCCGGAGAGCGCGGGACTGTCGTTTCCGCATCGACCAACGCGGTGATGCTGCCGCAGATGCTGGACCTAATAGGCCCGGAAGAAGGAAAAATCCAAAACGTGCAGGTGACCTTGGACGGGGAACAGAGATTTCATGACGGGACGAGGGTTTCCCGGTCCGGCGGTCCGACGTTTGAAAAAACGATCCGCGCGCTTCACCATCTGATGGAAGCGGGGGCCAAGGCGATTGTCCGTGTTCATCTGCATCCCGACGGGCTTGAATCTACCGCGGCCCTGGCGGACTATCTCGAACGGGAAGGAATTCTGGGGCACGGCAACGTGGAGCTCTACTTTGCGCCGGTACACTCTTTTCACGCCAAAGATATTTCTTCGTCGGATTTTGACGTTTTTTCGAGACTTTTCGAACACGTAGCGCTCAAGCAGAAGAAACCTCCCATCCAGAATTTCGACGTTCTCGAACAAGTGATGAACGTGAAGTCCGCCAGGAACTGGTCGCAGCCGCGATACTGCGCCGTCAGCGCCGGCGTGCACCGAGCGGTGGATCCGCTTGGAGATGTCTACGAATGTCTGGAGGAAGCCGGGGACAGGGAGAAGCGCATCGGGACCCTTGCCGGAGGGGAGATTGAATATTTCGAACTGAAGGAAACCTATCAGAACAGGTATCTCATCAATATGCCGGAGTGTTTGAAATGCTCCATAGCCCTGTTTTGCGGAGGAGGCTGCATCAGCAAGACGAGGACTCAGGGAGGCGCTTTCTCCAACCGGTTTTGCCTCCAGAACAAGGTATTCGTGGGACAGACTCTGAAGGCATACTTTCTGCTGAACCGGGCAGGGAACGGCGACACAGGAAGTGCGTCCGTATGTTGAGGATAAAAGGCGAGGCGGCAGGCGGAAGCGGAAATACTTCGGCTTCCGGCCACCCGGATTAAAGGAGGCAGCAAGGGGAACATGCGCCACCAGCGATTGTGGCGGCGATAACGAAGGTCGGTGTGGGATCCTGCCACACACACAAGAAGGACTAGGAGGAGACAAGACATGAACACGGGCAAAGAAGCAGTGAAATCTTCCATGGCATCGCCGAGTATTGGAAGGATCACATCGTTGAACATGCCGTCGGAAAAAAATGGATTGAATTACGATTCGTTACTTCGAGACATGACGACGGCCAACGATGAATCCCGTCAGCACTTCGATTGCAGTTTCTGGGCCTGTGCGGCCGTTCGCGGTTAGCCGGTCCGGCCGACCACGATTCGAGTTCAGGCTTAAACCCAATGGAAAAGAGCGGGGGAAATATTTCCCTCGCCCTTTTTCATCCGTCCGATCTTGAGGCAAATCAGTACCGAGAAGGAAGAAACGGTGAGGCCGAGTTGCTACCTTAACGTGATCGAAATCGGTGACGGGAATTCCCTGCTCTACAACGGTTTTTCCATGTGTATCGACGTCGTCCCGTCCGAACTCGCCCGCCGGCTGATTTCTCCCGCGGAGATGGGGGATTTCTCTTTCCTCCTGCCCGCCGAAAAGGAACATCTCGTCAACAGGGGGCACCTCACGACGCTCTCCGCGGCCGCCGAGCACGAGGCGATGGAAAAGCTCGCGCGTGCGATCGCCGAGAAGGATGCCGAGTCGAACCGGCACCCCATACGCGGGAAGATGATCACCTTTGTCCTGACGTACCGGTGCAACCTTTCCTGCACCTATTGTTACCAGCAGGAGATCAGGAAAAACTCGAATCTTTCATCGATGAGCGAAGCGTTTGTGGACGATTTTTTCGATAACTATCTGCATAAACTGCTGCCCGGCAGACGCGAGAATGATTTGAGTTTCACGCTCTACGGCGGGGAACCCCTGCTTCCCGGCAACCGCGGCGCAATCGAGCGCATTCTGGCCTATGCGAAAAGGCACGGGATTGTCGTCTCCACGGTGACCAACGCGGTCCTGCTGCCCGGGATGCTGGACTTGATCGGCCCGGAAAAGGGGAAAATCAACAACGTCCAGGTCACACTGGACGGCGGCCCGATGTTTCATAACGAGCAGCGGGTGTCCCCGTCCGGCGGCCCGACCTTCGAACAGACAATGCACGCCATCCGCGAATCGATGAAGGCGGGGGCCAACACCATCATCCGCATCCACGTGCATCCAGGCAGGCTTGAATCCGCCCGGGCGCTGGCGGATTATCTCCAGGGAGAAACGATCCTGGGCCACGACAAGGTAAAAATTTACTTCTGGTCCACGGAAGATATCCACCGCAACGCCCTTTCCGCGCAGGAATACGAACTCTTCTCCGGGCTCTTCCAGGACGTGGCATGGAAACAAAACTGCCCGCCCACTGCGCATTTCGCCCCTCTGGGGCACATCATGGACCTCCAGGCCGCGAGGAATCGACCCGTGCGAAGGCACTGCGATGTTTGCGTCACCGGCCTGCATTGCGTGGTGGATTCGCTCGGAGACATTTATGAATGCATCGACGACGCCGGGCACAGGGACAGGCGGGTGGGAACGCTCACGGGCGGGGAGGTCCAATACTTCAAACTCGGCGAAGCGCATGAGAAATTGCACCTCCGTGACAAACCGGAGTGCCTGAAATGTTCCGTTGCGCTTTACTGCGGCGGAGGCTGCATCAACCGGTTCAAGGCTCAAACCGGCTCAACGGCGTCGGAATTTTGCCTCCAGGTCAAGGAATTCGTGGGGCTGACTTTGAAATCATACTTTCTTCTGAAGAAAAATGCCGCCCCCTCGAATTGAGGACGCGGCCGGGTGGGGCAACATCTTTCCGGATCGTCCAGCATAGCGGCATACAAAGGTCGGGTTTTGCGTGGTGACTGAAAAAGAAAACGGAACAGCACCAAAAGGCAGGCTGAGAATCAGCAGTTATCTCAATACCGTAGACGTCGGGGAAGGGGCGTCCCTGCTCTATAACGGCTTTACCTCGCGCATTGACCTGGTCCCGACCGATGTGGCCCGCCTATTGATCGACGGCAGGGGTTGGCGGGATTTTTCCTTTCTCTCGCCGGACGAAGTGCTGCATCTCGCCGGCAGGGGCCACCTGACGGGACTGCCCGTAAGGCACGAACAGGAAGAATTCAGGAAGCTTGCGGAACACATCTTCAAGGTGAACGAAGCCTTGAATAGGCGGAAAGACACCAAGAGAGCGGTCGCTTTCATCCTGACCTACAAATGCAATCTTTCCTGCACCTACTGTTATCAAAATGCGCTGCGAAAAACCGTGAATATCCCTTCCATGGACGAAGCGTTCGTGGACGAATTTTTTCGTCTGTATATCAGCAAGCTCTTTCCGCGCTGCCATAAAAAGAACATGGGGTTCCTGCTTTTCGGCGGGGAACCGCTGCTTCCCGGCAATCGCGGCGCAATCGAGTGCATTCTGCATTACGCGAAAAAGCACGGGATCGCCGTCTCCACTTCGACCAACGCGGTGCTGCTGCCCGGGATGCTGGACTTGATCGGCCCGGAAGAAGGAAAAATCCAAACCGTGCAGGTGACGCTGGACGGGGAACAGGCGTTCCACGATGAGACCAGAATTTCGCAGTCCGGCGTCCCGACATTCGAAGAGATCATCCGCTCGATTCGCGAACTGATCAGCATCAAGGCTCAAGCCATTATCCGCATTCACCTCCACCCCGATAAGCTTGAATCCACACGGGCGCTGGTGGACTATCTCGACCGGGAAGCAATCCTGGGCAACGATCATGTGTACGCCTATTTCGCACCCATAAACTCTTTCGGCGGTGAAAGCGTATCCCCATCGTACCTGGAGCAATTTTCCGAACTCTTCCAACACGCAACGTCAATTCAAAACAGCCCTCCGTCCTCGTTCGCCCGAGGTCTCGCTCGAATGATGGCTCCCGATGCCATGAAAAGCCGGCTCAAATTGAGATACTGTTCGGCCGGCGCCGGCCTGCTTCGCGTCGTGGACCCGCTGGGCGACATCTACGACTGCTACGAAGAGGCCGGTACTAAATCCAGGCGGATAGCGACGCTTGCCGGAGGGGAGGTGCGATATTTCAAACTCAAAGATACTTATGAAAGACGGCATATTCTGAATATGTCGCAGTGTTTGAAGTGTTCCATCGCGCTTTACTGCGGCGGGGGATGTATGAGCCAGGCAAGGCTGCAACGGCACTCGATTTTCAAACCGTTCTGCCAGCAAAACAAAGAATTTGTCGGGCAGACCCTGAAGGCCTATTTTCTGCTGAACAAGGCGGGAAAACCCGGGTCGGTAACGGACCCCGTTTATTGAGAACCGTTCTGCAATTTCTTCCCCGTTTGGAAACGAAAGCTTTCCTTACGAGACGCCCACGATGAACGGCCAGGTTTTCCGAGCCGGTCCGCCCACTTCGATTCCACCCTGTAACGTCATATGAGTCAATTCAATATATTACAACAAGCCTATTGGCGACCCTATGTGATCGCAGGCTAAATTGTCAAAAGAAAACTGTGTGGTAGGGGGCACCGCCGGAGAGTGCCCCTACTCGTTTCTATTGAATCTCAGCAATGATGAACGTGTAGTTGTCGCTGGCTCCGTTTTTCATAACCTTCTGCGCAAGGGCATTTGCTGCATCCTGAATGGCGCCCTCACCGATAATCCCGCCGAGCTCACGAGCACTCATGCTTTCCCAAACTCCATCACTACAGATCAAAAACCGATCCCACCGGCTGACCGGTACTTTGCACGAGAAAAACTTCGGAGCCCTTCGGTTCAGATCACCCACGAGACCGGAGGTCAGAATATTTTTTCGTGGATGGAATCGCAGCTCATCTTCGGTGATGTCGCCCCGATCGAGAAGTTGTTGCACAAGGCTATGATCCTTTGTAACGCGCTTGAGATAGCCATTGGCAAAGTGATACACGCGGCAGTCGCCGCAGTTGAAGGCGGTGATTTCAGAACCATTGCCGATGACGATCCCCGCCACTGTCGCGCCTAAACCAAGAAACCCCCGCCCCTTTTCCACCATCGCGTCCAAGGCTTTCTTACAGTCTCCAAGGACGTCCGCCAAGGAACGAGCATCCACCAGTCGGTCTCCGCTCCACATGAATGTTTCTAAAACCGCCTTGGTCGCCAATTCTCCATCGGCGTGTCCACCCAATCCGTCCGCGACAACGATTATGTGCCCATTACCGGGGATTTCCGAGAATGCAGGGCTGCCCATGCTGGTTCCTGCCACCAATTGACGATCCAGCAAAAGTCCGTCTTCATTCCTCCAGCGCACCTTGCCGGTACTTGTGAAAAAAGATGCTTTAATCTTCATGAGATTCTCCTTTTGGGGGATTTCATGAATAAAATCATATACTTTTTTTTCAGAATAAAGGAGCCCCCCATCCGTTTAGACATTGGATTACCTAATCTTCTTTGAGATGCTCGGTTAGGTCTAACGCTTCGGTTTGCCCTATTAGCGCGTATTTACTAGCTTCTTTACGTTTTTGGCACGAAATTCCATAATTTCCTGTTCCGGCCTTTATCCATCCGGTTCTTTCGTGACGGCTTGCCGCCCCTTCTGCGCCCGGGATCAGATGCTCGCTGTGGAGGCTGAAATTCCGCGGATATAGAGAAGTCATCTTTTATGTTTTTTATTACTTCTTTATTCATAACGTAGTATAAGAAATAATGGTATGTAGTGTAAGATGGTTTTGTCCCCAGATGTCGATGAGCGAAGTTGGCTGCCGTGGCAGAGAAGAAGTCCGGCGGGCCGGAAAGCGCATCGCCCCTGCGAATGGGGCGTTGCAGGCGCCCGCCTGCCGGCCGGTGGAGGGAACAACGCTACACCCCGGTCAAGGAAACCCTCCGGGATACAAGAACCGGGGTAGATCGCACAAAGGCAGGGGCTGAGCCGACCACATCAACCCACCCGGAACGTCTCCAATATCTCTTCGGGTTCGAGGGAAAGCATGCACAGCGGCTGCAATGCCTTTCCGGAAGCGAACGCCCGAGGAACCTGCAGTAAATCTCCGAGGAACAAACGAGGCCGCGGTTCTCCGTTTTTTGAAATCTTTTGACCGTGACCGTCCCGGCAATTTGTAGTTACGGGCAGACCGTTGCGACCGGCAGTGCTCCGCGCATGCCGCCCTCCGACAAACGGCAGTCGGTGAAAAGGGTTCGGTCTTCCCGAGGGGGAACGGATCCGCCCCGGCCGGAAAACGATCAGCGAAAGATAAAGGCGCTCGAAAGCGTGCGTGGCACGCCGCAAAAATCGATTCCGGAAAGGAGGATATAAGTTCAGGACCGTTTTAAAGATTTTTTCATTCATGCAGACCGGTTGCGGCTTCGGCAACCGGATTCGGTCACGTAAGCAAAATGAAGGAGAACCGGCATGAACGCAGCAATTCTTATGATCATAGCGTTTGTCTTATTTTACGTGGCTTACCGTACTTATGGAAAATATATCGCCAAGATATTCGAAGAAAACGATGCCAATCCCACACCGGCATCCACCATGAAGGACGACGTCGATTATGTGCCCACAAAACCCATGGTGCTCTTCGGGCACCACTTTGCCAGCATCGCAGGCGGCGGCCCCATCATCGGCCCCACCGTGGCCATGCTTTTCGGGTTCATACCCGTATGGATGTGGGCGGTATTCGGGAGCATTTTCATCGGTGCGGTGCACGACATGACGACGCTGTTTGCAAGCGTTCGGGAAAAGGGGAAGTCCGTTGCCGAAATCGCCAAGGCGACCCTGGGAAACACGGGGTTTTTCCTGTTCATCTCCTTTAACATCTGCCTGCTCCTGTTGGTTACGTCCGCGTTCCTGGGCCTTACGGCAACGGCCCTCACCTCGCTGCTGCCCCTGGACGTGCTCAGGCTCGACGCCTCCCAGACCCTGGTCAAAACCGTGGCGGCCGGAGGAGTTCTCAAGGCCAAGATAGGCGGCATCGCCTCCATGTCCGTCATCATCATCACCTGCTTCGCGCCCTTTCTGGGTTTTCTGGTGTATAAGAAAAACATCAACGTATATCTCGCCGCTCTCATCGCCATCGTGGTATGCGTCGTTTCCGTTTTTGTCGGAATGGAATACCCGGTTTCCATCAGCCCCAATATCTGGATGATCATCCTGTGTTTTTACACGCTGCTGGCCGCGGGCATCCCCGTCTGGCTCATCTTGCAGCCGCGGGATTTTACGAACTCGTTCCTGCTGTATGCCGGAGTCGTGGTACTGTTCATCGCGAGCATCGCGGCGGGCCTCAAGGGCGTCACCTTCAACGCTCCGGTCACCAATTTCGCGACGGGAGCAGTCAAGCTGGGGCCCGTGTGGCCGTTCCTGTTCATCACCGTGGCCTGCGGCGCCATTTCGGGCTTTCACTGCCTGGTTGCCGGCGGCACCTCGTCCAAGCAGATCTCCAAAGAATCCGACGTTAGAAAAATAGGCTACGGCGGCATGCTGCTGGAAGGGCTGCTGGCCATCGGCGTGCTGGTTGCCGTGGGATGCGGCCTGGCGTTTCAGGATTACATGAACATCGTGTTCCCGACCGCTGCCGGGGCAAAATCGAACCCCATCCTGGCGTTTGCAGCCGGCGCCGGCGGACTGCTCGACAAGGGGCTGGGGATATCGCCCGTGTACGGGACCATTTTCGGCATCCTGCTGGTGGAAGGCTTCGTGGTCACCACCCTGGATACGGCGGTGCGGCTCAACCGGTACCTGTTCGAAGAGCTGTGGCAGGTTCTGTTCAAAAACGTCCCGAAGATAATGAAAACCTATATATTCAACTCGGCCCTGTGCGTGTTCCTGATGTTCATCCTGGCCTACAACAATGCATTTCTGGTCATCTGGCCCGCGTTCGGGTCGGCGAACCAGTTGCTCGCCTCCCTGGCCCTGATCGCCGTATCCGTGTGGCTGGTGAATAAAGGCAAAAATGCATTGTTCACGGTGATCCCGGCCATATTCATGATGATCACCACCCTGTACTCCCTGATCGTCCTGCTTACCAACACCTACCTTCCCAAGCACAACTACATGCTGGCGGTGGTGGCGGTCCTGCTGATCTTCCTCTCCGTCGGCGTCATCGCCATGGCGTTCAACACGTGGAGAAGGCTGCGGAAGGAAGCCGTGATGACGGCAAAGCCGGCATAACGCGACATGCCGGAAGAAACCGGCTAAGCCGTTTATTATCTGAAGTTATTTTACCGGAGGGGGCGGTGGAAGCCGCTCCCTTCTTTTTGGGGGCTGCTATATATTTCCGCATACCGGGCACGCACGAAAAAGGCGGGTGCGGAGAAGCCGTATCCGATCCCGGCCGGCTTCTTCGTACCCGCCCGTAGCCGCGGCCCGCCTCCGCATCCCCGGGGAAGGCCGTTCTTTCACACTCACGCGGTCGTCGAAAGTATGCGGATCAGACCCGCACCACGAAGTTATCCTTCCTGGGGGCCGCTTTCGGGTGCTCGCAGTCGGGATACCCCAGGATGCAGGACCCCACTCCGACATAGTCTCCGGCGACACCCCATTTTTTCAATAATTCCCTGCCCTCTTCGGTTTCGAACATCTGCCTCGTGCGGTGAATCCAGCAGGACCCGATCCCCAGAGACGCCGCCGCGTTGAACATGTTGCCCAGCGCCAGGCTGCCGTCTTCAACCGGCGTCACTTTGCTCTTGTCCGCCAACACCAGAATAATGGTCGGCGCATGGTAGTAGGGGTCGATATTCTTTTTCAGTATGGCGGCGTTCATGGCCGAGAGCTTTTTTATGGTTTCCGCATCCTGGACGACGATAAAGAGGGCCGACTGCTGGTTGGCGCCGCTGGGTGCATACATTCCGGCCTCGAGGATGACGTTCAGTTCCTCTTCCTTTATCTGCTTCTGCTGAAATTTGCGAATGCTTCTTCTCTCAAGAAGAGTCTTGACGGTCTCGTTCATGTCGCTTCCGCTCCTTTTGGTGGTGGGGAAAAGCTTTTCAAGGCTTAATCGGTAACACTCGCCCCCGGTGCTGTCAACCGGGAAAATACTTGCCGGAAAATACTTGCAGATACCCGAAAACGCGGGCCGCCCGGGATAGAAAAAACGGCGATGCCCGGAGGGGGAGTTGACTATTATCCGAGAATAACTATTCTCTCTATACTCCCGGAGCCAGGTGGCCGGCACAGCCGGCGCCCGCCCTATCGATGAAGTTTCCCCGCTTCGGGCAGGCGGGCCCTAAAAACGAAGTCCCGGACAACACGCCTTTTTTGCAGGAGTTTTTATGTCGAACCCCGAAGAGATGTACCAGTGCCAAACCACCAACTGCGGCTATATCTACGACCCCGACAAGGGGGACAGGAAAGGGAAAATACCGAAAGGGGTCAAGTTCGAGGACCTGCCCGACGCCTGGAGGTGCCCCATTTGCGGCGGGACGAAAAAATGTTTCCGCCCGCTGGCGGGACCCGGTTCGACCAAAGAGGTGGAGTGCGAGCTGCCGACCAAGACGTCCTGAGGCCGCCGGCCGGATTTTTACCTCATTTACGTAGAAAATAGTCTACCTTGAAATAGGATTTTCATGCTGCGCGGGTGTCGCGGGCGGCATGATAAATTGCGTTCAAAAATTAGCAAAATATACCTGGTGCCCACCAAGGTCGGTGGGCAGCGCTCCGCTTCTGCCCACCCTGCAGATCCGCCAGGCGGATCTGTATAAACTTGAGCGCAACCCATTATAAATGCGCACGGAATCTTTTCGGGCGAAACATGTTTTGACCTTCCCCGGAACACCTGCTATTGAATTCCCTCCAAAAAGCAATTATTTATCCCCGGTCTTCCTTGTCCCCGCCGGGGGCCGGCCCTGCCCGGCACCGGGAAGGGGGATGGAATAGCAACCGGCATAGTTTCGACCGTGGAACCGCGCCCGTTTGGCTTAACGAAAAGATCGAACCGAGCATGCAGCAGATTAGAAATTTCAGCATCATCGCCCACATAGACCACGGGAAATCCACCCTGGCCGACCGTTTGATTCAGCACGCGGGGCTGGTGAGCGACCGGCAGTTTCGTGACCAGATCCTGGACAACATGGACATCGAACGGGAGCGGGGCATCACCATCAAGAGCCAGACGGTGATGCTGCCCTACAAGAGTCGGGCCGGCGAGATGTTCGACCTCAATCTCATCGACACTCCGGGCCACGTGGATTTTTCCTACGAAGTGTCCCGCGCGCTGGCTTCGTGCGAGGGGGTGCTGCTCCTGGTGGATGCGTCCCAGGGGGTGCAGGCGCAGACGGTGGCCAATCTCTACGCCGCCATGGAACACGACCTGGCGATCATTCCGGTGATCAACAAGATCGATCTGCCGTCGGCCGACGTGGACGCGGTAAAAGAGCAGATCGAACACGACCTGGCGCTCGACGCGGACCATGCGATCCTGTGTTCCGCCAAGGAGGGGATCGGCATCGAAGACGTCCTGGAAGCCATCGTGGCCCAGGTTCCGCCCCCGTCCGGAGATGCCGGCAAAGCCCTTTCGGCCCTGATTTTCGACGCCCACTACGACCCCTTTCGGGGCACCATCGTGAGCTGCCGCGTGTTCGACGGTACGATCCGGCCCGGTGACACCATCCGCCTGATGTCCAGCGGAGCGACCCACAGGGTGGAGGAAGTGGGAGTGTTTCGGCTCACCAGGGAACCGCACCAAAAACTTTCCGCGGGGGCCGTGGGGTACGTGATCGCGGGGATCAAGACCGTTTCCGACGTCAGGATCGGCGACACCATCACGCTGGATTCCAACCCGGCCGCCTCCCCTCTGCCCGGCTTCAAGGACATCAAGCCGGTGGTGTTCTCGTCGCTCTACCCCATCTCTTCGGACGATTACCCGTCGCTGCTGGATTCGCTGGAAAAGTACAAGTTAAACGACGCCGCCCTGGTGTACCAGAAAGACTCCTCCGCGGCCCTCGGCCAGGGTTTCCGGTGCGGCTTCCTGGGACTTTTGCACCTGGAAATCGTGCAGGAACGGCTGGAGCGCGAGTTCGACCAGTCCATTATCATGACCGTGCCCAGCGTCCAGTACCAGTTCACGCTGCTGGACGACACCACGGTGACCGTGGAAAACCCCCAGTATTACCCGGACCCCGCCCTTATCAAAAGCTCGGCGGAACCCTTCATCCGGGCCTCTATCATCATCCCGGAACGCTACATCGGGGCGGTGATGAAGCTGTGCCTGGAGCGGCGGGGGGCCAACCCCAGGACCACGTATCCCACGCCCGGCCGCATCGAACTGGTCTTCGACATGCCCCTTGCCGAAGTGGTCTTCGACTTCTACGACCGGCTGAAGACGGTGACCCAGGGGTACGGCTCGTTCGACTACGAGATTATCGAATACCGGGTGAGCGACCTGGTGAAGCTGGACATCCTGGTGAACAGCGAGCGGGTGGACGCCCTGTCGCTCATCGTGCACCGTGACCGCGCCAGGGCGTGGGGCGTGCAGGTGTGCGACCGCCTCAAGGAGGAAATCCCGAGGCACAACTTCAAGATCGCCATCCAGGGGGCCATCGGGGGCAAGATCATCTCCCGCTCCACCATCTCGCCGTTTCGAAAAGACGTCACCGCCAAGTGCTACGGCGGAGACATCACCCGGAAACGCAAGCTCCTGGAAAAGCAGAAAAAAGGAAAGAAGAGGATGAAAATGGTGGGCTCGGTCATGATCCCCCAGAGCGCATTCGTTTCCGTCCTCAAGACCAAAGATGAATAGCGGGCAGCTCCCCGGCCTCTACATCCACATACCGTTTTGCCGCTCGAAGTGTCGCTACTGCGACTTCTACTCGGTGGCCTCCCTTTCCGCCCTCCCCGCGTGGCTGGAAGCCGTCCGGGCGGAAATGGGCCTCTACCGGGACCGCTTCCGCGAGTTCGATTCGCTCTACCTGGGGGGCGGCACCCCCACGGTGCTGGGCGAGCGGGAACTTGCCGGGCTGCTGGAGTGCGCGCGCGAAAGCTTCGTCTTCCGTCCCGGTTCGGAAATGACCATGGAGGCCAACCCGGACGGCCTTTCCGCCGATAAGCTGAAAACCGTCCGTGATCTGGGCATCAACCGGCTCAGCCTGGGCGTCCAGTCCCTCGACGACGCCGTTCTCCAATACCTGGGAAGGACCCACAACGCGAAGCAGGCGCTCGATGCGCTGGAGGCGGCCCGCGCCGCCGGGTTTGCCAATATCGGCGTGGACCTCATCTACGGCATGGAACCCCTCAGCCTCGGGACCTGGAACCAAACCATGGACCGAATCCTGGCGTTCGGGCCGGAGCATATTTCCTGCTACCAGATGACCCTGGCAAAGGGGACCGCGCTGTGGAAAATGAAGGAGGCCGGCCGGGTGCGGCCCATCGGGGAAAAGATGGAGAGCGCCTTTTTTATCCGCACGTCCCGCCATCTCGAACGACACGGCTACCTCCATTACGAAGTGTCCAACTTCGCCGCCGGCCGGGAGTTCCTGTGCCGGCACAACCGGAAATACTGGAGCCATGTCCCCTACCTCGGCCTGGGGCCTTCCGCCCATTCGTTCCAGGCCGCCAGCCGATGGTGGAACGTGAGATCGGTAGACAAATACTGCCGACTACTCGCGGAAGGCAAAGCGCCGGTCGAATCTTCCGAAATCCTGTCGCAGGAACAGCTCGCCCTGGAAAAACTCTCGCTGGGATTGAGAACGAGCGAGGGCGCGGACCTCGATGCGCCGGAAGCCAGTTCGAAAAAAGGCGGCGTCCTGGCGGAGTTGCAACGGGCGGGCCTGGTAAGAATCCGCGACGGGAAAATCCAGCCCACCCGCAAGGGCCTCCTGGTGGCGGACAGCCTCCCTCTCATGATCTGCGATTAGCGCGGGATAAGACTGGCTTGCATTCAAGAAGGCGCAACGCCAACTTCTGCACTCCAAATTCCCTGTAAAGTGGTAGAATACTCTGCGCATCCGCCTGTTTTTTTCTGAAGAGACAGGTCCTGTTTACGGCCGGTGCGGCTATCATGCCCGGCGTACCGGTTTTCTTGCGGAGCGGTTTTTCATACACACAACGATCGAGCGAACGTACGGGCCGGATGACGAAGGCCTTGCCGTAGCGAAGGCGAGGGCGGCAGACAAGACATGAAACGTTTAAAGCTTCTGGGCAGGGCCTTCAAATACAGGAACTACCGCCTTTTCTTTTCCGGGCAGGGGATATCCCTGATCGGCACCTGGACGCAGCAGGTTGCGCTGAGCTGGCTGATTTACCGGCTGACGGGCTCCGCGCTCCTGCTGGGCGTCGTGGCGTTCGCCACCCAGATTCCCACCTCCTTCGTGGCCCCGTTTGCGGGGGTGATCGCGGATCGGCTGGACCGTAAAAAACTCCTGCTGGGCACCCAGGTCCTGTCCATGGTCCAGGCGCTGGTGCTGGCCGCGCTGGTGCTCACGGGGACCATCCTCACCTGGCACATCGTGGCCCTCAGCCTGTTCATCGGGATCATCAATTCCTTCGACATGCCGGCCCGCCAGGCTTTTGTCATCCAGATGGTGGAGAAAAAAGAAGACCTGGGAAACGCCATCGCGCTCAACTCGGCCATGTTCAACGGCGCGCGCTTCATCGGCCCGACCGTCGCCGGGGTTCTGGTCTCGGCCTTCGGCGAGGGGATCTGCTTTCTTTTGAACGGCATCAGCTACGTGGCGGTGCTGATCGCCCTGGCGGCAATCCGGGTGGCGCCCAGGAAGGAAAATAGCCGCAAGGCCCCCATACTCCAGGAAATGCGCGAAGGGGGCTCCTACGCGTTCCACAACCTTCCCATCCTGTCCATCCTGTTGCTGCTGGCGACTTTCAGCCTGGCGGCCTCCCCGTACATGGTCCTGATGCCCATCGTCGCCAAGGACATCCTGCACGGCGACGCCCACACGTTCGGCTTCCTGATGTCCTCGACGGGGGTGGGGGCCGTCACCGCCACCATTTATCTCGCCTCCCAGAAAAACGCCAGCGGGCTCCTGAAGCTGATTCCCCTGGCCTCGGGCGTTTGCGCCGCCAGCATCGCGGCTTTCGCATTCTCCTGGGACATCCGGTTGTCGATGGCTTTTCTTTTCACGGCCGGCTTCGGAATGATGGTCCAGATCGCCTCCAGCAACACCATCATCCAGACCATCGTGGACGAGGACAAGCGCGGCAGGGTCATGGGCCTTTATGCCGTATTCTTTTTGGGAACCATGCCCCTGGGCAACCTGATCGCCGGGGCCCTAGCCGCGAAAATAGGGGTCCAGCGCACCCTGCTGCTCGGCGCGGTGGTGTGTATCATGGGTGCCTCGCTTTTTGCCGCACGGCTCCGCCGCCTGGTCTGCATGCTCCGGCCCGTGTTTTCGAAAATCGAAGCAATCGAAGCGGGCGCGGAACCCGTTCCCGAAGTCGCCAACCCCGCGCCGCCCAAGAAATGACGCGGCCCGCAGGAGCGCGGCCCCGTGCTTTTGCGGCCTGCTTTTATTCCCCGCCTTCCTGCTCGTCCGCGATCACCAGTTCCGGCCATTTTTCGCTGAATCCCAGGGCCATGGCGTGCGCCACCAGACATACCATGCCTCCGTTGCCGAACGGGTAGCCTTCCTGCGCCAGCGCTTCCCGGTAGACCGGCATGCGCGCATAGTCGCCCGAAACGGCGGCGGCCACCTGCGCCCCGTAGGCCGCCCATATCTCCGGCGCGCAGCTTGCGGGGAGGATGCCCCAGGCCAGCTTGTCGCGCAAATGGACGAGGGCGGCGACCGCGGTCGCTACAAACGGGTCGCGTTCGATCCCGATGAAGTTTTTGGCCAGCAGTTCCCCGTCATCCCCATCCAGCTTCGCCCGCACGCCTTCCAGCAGGCTTTCGGCGGTGACCCCGAACCGCTGCAGGTGGGCGACCGAGGAACGCTGATTTTCCGGCGTCAGCTCGTTTTGCAGGCTCAGGGTTTCGCAGACGGCCTCCCGCACCGTTTTTCCGATGAGTTCACCGAGGACGCAATGCTTGCCGGCGCCCGTGAGGGGAATGCCCGTACCGAGACGGCTGGCGACCCCGATCTGGTCCGTCCCGGTCCCCGTCGCCAGGCCGTCGGAATAGCGCGACCCCACGGCCAGTTCCTGGAGGGCCGCCGTTTTGGCCTCCGTCGCCGTCATGACGGTGCGCACCATGGCGCCGGGGGTGAGTTCCATGTTGATGAAAAGAAGGGTGTTGATGGTCCCGTGCTCGACGGGCTCGTGCATGGCGATACGTTCGAAAACCCCGTCTTTTTCATACACCACGGCGGGGTCGCCCGCCCGGCCCGCGTTGGCCTCGACGCCTCCCGTGCACACGGCGACCACTTCCAGTTCCCGGAACGACGCGTGCCGGATGGAGGCGTAGCGCATATTGGCCGCCGTTCCCAGCGTGGCGCACTGTTCCGGGGGCAGGCTGTGGCGGCAGGCGATCACCGCGCGGTACGCCAGGGGCCGGCGCATCATGATCCCGTGGTGCGACCGGACGTGGCCCGCCGGTTCGCACGACTGGTGATTGTAGACGCAGGCCAGGTCGTCCCGGAGACCTCCGGCCGCCCCGCAGGTCGAAATGACCCGGTGGGGCACCAGGAACTTTCCGTACACGATTTTTTCTTCACGGTGGATTTCCAGGCCGTCGTAAAATCTGCCCAGCAGCATAGGAATTCTCCTTCTAAAATTGGACCCATCCGAACCGGCCGCGCGAAAGCGGGGCGCAGACCTTCGGGAAGGGCTTGCAGCCGCAGGTAAAACAGAGGGGCATGCTGTTCCTACGCAGCATTGGCGCGGCTGCAAGCCTTTCACGGAGGGCGGCGCTTCTCCGCCCGCATTCCACGGGCCGACTCCATCCGGACTTCGAACCCCGCGGACGGGCCGCCGCACATCGCAGACGAGCCGCTCCGGGGGACGCCATCACTCGCCGTCCCCTTCCAGGATGAAGCGAACGGGCAGATTGGCCCGGCACAGCACCGGTTTTCCGTGCGCCATCGCCGGGCGGAAGGTGGAACTTTTGACGGCCCGCAGGGCCTCCTCGTCAAATCCCGATCCCGCCCGCTTGATAAACTCGACCTCCACCAGGCGCCCGTGCTCGTCGATGGTAACCCGCAGCAGCACGGTGCCCTCCTTGCCCATCTCCCGGGCAAGCCGGGGGTATCTGGGCAGCACCTTCGAGGCGAACCGGGGGCCGGTCCCCGATCCGAAAACCGCGTGGACCGGGCCGGACGCGCCCGCGGCGGGGCTTCCGCCGTGGCCGGCTTCGGACCGCCCTTTTCCGGCCCCGTCGGCATCTTCCTTCCCCGCCCTC